>JBPCMH010000503.1:0-10419 GCA_051002495.1 Acidimicrobiales bacterium | reverse complement strand
GGAGCGGAGTACGCCGTCCGAACCGAGGCCATGGAGGGCTTTGAACTGGCGCCCCGCACCGTCGTCTGACCGTCGCCGTAGCTCCGTTCCTCAAGCAGCTCGCGGGCGGTGGCCAACATCGCCCCGTAGGCCGCGTAGGCGAACCCACCGCCAACCGAGATGCGAGCGACGCCGATCGAGGCGAGCTCTGACAGCTCCGGCATTCTCGGGCGGACCAGCACGCTGACCGGGACATCGACCGCCTCGACCAGGGTGCGCAGCTCGTCAAGGGTGCGGAGCCCCGGTGGGCCGTCTCGGCTGCGGCCGCCACCCGTTCGACGGCGAGGTTGATGGCGTAAATCGGTGCGCCCGGTACTCCTGTGGAGTCCTCGACCGAGCAGCCCGCGAGACCGGCGTCGATGGCCATCCCGATCGTCTCGGCCACCCCTTCAGGGTCGTCCGCGAACCCGTTCTCGAAATCTGCTGACACGGGCACGTCAACCGCGCCCGCGATCGCCGCCCCGTGTTCGACGGCCTGTTGCTTCGTGACGCCGTAGTCAAGCCGACCGATGCTGGCCGCGAAGCCGCTGCTCGTCGTGGCCAAGGCCTGGAAGCCGGCATGGGCGAGCAAACGGGCGGAGCCGATGTCCCACGGGTTCGGCATGAGCAGTGGATCGCCCTTGCGGTGGAGGGCCAGGAAGCCCACAGCCTTCTCAGCTTGGGTTGTCATGGCGCTGACGGTAACCCCCACGACGGGTCTACGTCACCGTGCTGTTGATCACGTGACCGCCGTCAAATGACGGTAGTCAGGTCCGTAATCTCCCGAGCCGCCGAGCGGCCTCGTCGAGCACGTCGTCGCGTTTGCAAAACGCGAACCGCACCAGGTGACGGCCAGCCGCCTCGTCGTCGTAGAACACGCTGGTCGGAACGGCGACAACGCCGGCCCGTTCCGGGAGAGCCCGGCAGAACGTGACGTCGTCGTCGTCGGTGAGGTCGCTTATATCGGCGGTCACGAAGTAGGTCCCGCCGGGCACATGCACACCGAATCCGGCCGCCTCCAGCCCTTCGCACAACCGGTCGCGCTTGGCCTGGAAGTTCGCGGTGAACTCGGCGTACCAGTCGTCGGACAGATCGAGCCCGACGGCGACCGCGGGCTGGAAAGGGGCACCGTTGACGAAGGTCAGGAACTGTTTCACGGTCGTGACGGCCTCCACCATGGCCGCGGGCCCGCACGCCCACCCGATCTTCCAGCCGGTGAAGGAAAACGTCTTGCCCGCGGAGGAGATCGTGAGCGTGCGCTCGGCCATGCCAGGCAGCCTCGCCAGGGGGATGTGCCCGCCACCGTCGTACACCAGGTGCTCGTAGACCTCGTCGGTGACCGCGAGCAGGTCGTGGTCACGACAGACGGCAGCGACGGCCTCAAGTTCATTCGGCGTGAACACCTTGCCCGTCGGGTTGTGAGGCGAGTTGAGGAGCACGAGCCGGGTGCGGGCGGTGACCGCGGCGCGCAGGTCGTCCGGATCGAAGTCGAACATGGGTGGACGCAGCGTGATCGGCTTGCGGACGGCGCCGGCCAGCGCGATGCCAGCGGCGTAGGAGTCGTAGTACGGCTCGAAGCAGATCACCTCGTCGCCCGGTTCGCAGAAGGCGAGCAAGGCCGCGGCGATGGCCTCGGTGGCCCCGGCAGTTACGAGCACCTCGGCGTCGGGATCCACGTCGATGCCATAGAAGCGCGCCTGGTGACGTGCGATCGCCTGTCGCAGGGCGGGGATGCCGCGGCCCGGCGGGTACTGGTTGTGCCCAGCGCGAATGGCCTCGATGGCGGCGTCCGCGACCTCGGTCGGCCCGTCGGTATCGGGGAAGCCCTGCCCCAGGTTGATCGCTCCGGTGCGCACCGCCAACGCGGACATCTCGGCGAAGATCGTCGTGCCGAACCCTTGCATCCGCTCGATGAGGAACGGGTTTGGCTGCTGATGCGCGGGCTCGGCCATGAGCGGCCGAACCTACCGGCTCACTCCGCCAGCCGACGCCGCTGCGAGTCGATCCCGATCGTTCCGCGGAGATTTTCATACGTCAAAGGCCAGAGCACCTCCGCGGAACGGACGGCCCGATGCGTTCACTTGGGCGGCAGGGTGGAGGTGAACACCAGCGAGCGGTCGATCCATGCGATGAGGTCCTCGTCTTCGGCCGCACCGGCCGGGGCGACATAGACGTATCCCTTCATCGGCCTGCCGGTGAAATCCATCGGTCATATAGCCGTCGACCATGAACGCCAGGCCGCCGAACATCTTCCGTTCGCTCACCCCAGCCACCGGCGCCAGCACATCCCTGATCCACTCGGCCAACCCCTCGTCGTACGCCATCTCCTCATCCTGACCTCTTTGGCAATCGCGCGCCGAGGCAAGGCATGCGGGTACTTGACACACCACCCCCCGCCGATGTAAATCTCAAAAGTCGGCGGACGCTGGGTGCGCCGAAGATTCGGAGGAGGCAACATGCTTCGCAAGTTCATGTTTGGCTCGTTCATGCAGGGCAACCGCTGAGCATGGCTCGCGCCGGTGGACGCCTATCACCTCGCGGTCGCGCCATCGAGCACCTGCTGCTCGAAGCAAGACCGGGAGAGGTAGATGCGCTCTTCTCGAAGCAAGACCGCGAAGGTCTCTCGATCGATGAGATAGATCTCCTACATAGCTTGGTCCGGTTCATCCGCGACGGTGAAAAGACGACCCGCCGGCTGCAGTCATTCTTCGACGCGGTCCAGCGCCACATCGAGGACTCGTCGTATCTCGCTTCAGCATCCGATGCTGATCTCCTCCGACTGTGCGCTGCGGCCGGAGCGCAGGCCGAACATGCGGTCGACATCCGAGAAATCCAGCGGGTTGCGGCCGGCATCGATCCAGCAAGCGGGGTCGATCCGCAGGCGTTCGCTCAGGGGCCACTTCCCGGCATTTTCTGGGCCAAGGACCTCTACCGCGAGCTCACGCGACGAGGCACGCCAGAGCTCATCGACGCCCGCCGGATCGTGGAGGAAATGCTGACGAAGAATGGGGTCGAGCCGCCGGAGATCTGACCGGTCACTCGGGTCAGCGGAAGTCGCGAGAGCGGCCAGCGGTGACGCCGAGGCGGAGGGGTTCGATGCGCTCGGCGACGATGTTGATCACCGTCTCCACCCGTTCGAGCCTGCCCCGCACCACCAGGGCCTGGGAGGTGCGGGCCACCTTGCGATAGCGGGCCCACACCCCCGGACTGCAGATCACGTTGATGAGCCCGGTCTCGTCCTCGAGGTTGATGAACACCGTGCCGCCCGCCGTAGCCGGCCGCTGCCGATGGGTCACCAGACCGCCAACCACGATGCGTCGATCAGCGGGATGCGACGCCAGGTCGCCAGCGGCTACCCCGCCAAGCGCATCGAGTTGGGGACGGAGGAACGAGGCGGGATGGGTGACCGGCGTGACCCCCGTCGACCACAGGTCGGACGACGCGGTCTCCAAGGGCGACATCATCGGCAGCGTCGGCGCCTCCGTGCCGGTGACCACGCCGGGTAGACGGTCGGGGCGCACCTGCGACACCGCGCCCGCGGCCCACAATGCTTCTCGCCTCCCCACGCCTAGCGAGCCGAATGCCCCGGCGGTGGCCAGCGCCTCGATCTGGGCCTCGTTGACACCAGTCCGACGGACAAGATCCTCCATCGACGCATAGGGACGCCCCTCGGCGATCCGCTCGGCCAGATCAGCGCCGATGGTGCGCACCGACGAGGTACCGAGACGAACGGCGAACCGGCCGCCGTCACCCACGGTCAGCCCACGCACCACCGATGGAGCCCGCTCCCCCGCCGGCGCTGGCTGGAGCGTGGCGTCGGACGCGCTCAGGTTGATGTCGGGACCAAGGGTCAGCACCCCGTGTCGACGGGCGTCGGCCACCAGCGACTGCGGCGAATAGAAGCCCATAGGTTGAGCGTTGAGCAACGCCGCGCAGAAGGCGTCCGGGTAGTGGTACTTGAGCCACGACGACGAATACACCAAGTAGGCGAAGCTCACCGAGTGGCTCTCGGGGAAGCCATAGTTGGCGAAGGCGGCCAACTTCTCCCACAACTGATCGGCGATATCGCCGTCGATGCCGTTGACGGCCATGCCCGCGTACAGCCGCTCCTTGAGCTGGTTCATGCGCTCGGCCGAACGCTTCGACGCCATGGCTTGGCGCAGCTGATCGGCCTCACCCGGGGTGAACCCGGCCACGTCCATGGCGATCTGCATGAGCTGCTCCTGGAACAACGGGATGCCAAGCGTCTTGCGGAGACAAGGCTCAAGCAGGGGATGCAGGTAGGTGACCGGCTCCTTGCCGTTGCGCCGACGGATGTAGGGGTGCACCGACTGACCCTGAATCGGCCCGGGGCGGATGAGCGCCACCTCGACAACCAAGTCGTAGAAGCACCGCGGCTTGAGCCGGGGCAGCGTGGCCATCTGGGCCCGCGACTCGACCTGGAACACGCCAACCGAGTCGGCCGCGCACAACATGTCGTAGACCTCGTCCTCCTGCGCAAGCAAGGCGAGATCGACCTCCACGCCGTAGTGATCCGCGACCAGGTCGACCGCGTAGTGGATTGCCGACAGCATCCCTAGGCCGAGCAGATCGAACTTCACCAGACCTGCGGTCGCGCAGTCGTCCTTATCCCACTGCAACACCGAGCGGTTCTCCATGCGCCCCCACTCCACCGGCACCACCTCTGACACCGGGCGATCGCAGATGACCATCCCTCCCGAGTGGATGCCGAGGTGGCGAGGGAAGTTCTCCACCTGCGCGGCCAGCTCGAGCACTTCGGACGGGATGCCGTGGTCGGGTTGCTCCGCGGTGGCCGACAGCGGGCCCCATCCGTCGATCTGCTTCGACCACGCGTCGAGCTGGCCCATGGCGTACCCGAGCGCTTTGCCCATGTCGCGCACCGCGGACTTGGGTCGGTAAGTGATCACGTTGGCCACCTGGGCTGCCCGCTCCCGGCCATGCCGGGCATACACGTACTGGATGGCCTCCTCCCGCCGGCCGCTCTCGATGTCGATGTCGATGTCGGGAGGACCGTCGCGCTCTGGTGACAAGAAGCGTTCGAACAACAACCCGAGCCCGACCGCGTCGGCGTTAGTGATGCCGAGGGCGTAACAGACCGCCGAGTTAGCCGCCGACCCCCGCCCCTGACACAAGATGTCGGACCGGCGGCAGAACTCGACGATGTCCCACACGATGAGGAAATAGCCGGGGAAGCCGAGCTGGGCGATGAGCGTTAGCTCGTGGTCGATCTGGGCATACGCACCCGGCACCCGTTCCTGGCCGCGGGGCCCGTAGCGGTGGACTGCGCCTTCCTCAGTGAGGCGACGCAGGTAGGCCATCTCGTCGAGACCATCCGGACACGGAAACGGAGGCAGGTTGGGCGCGACGAGACGCAGGTCGAAGGCGCACTCCAACCCCAGGGCGGCGGCCCGTTCGACCACCCCTGGATAGCGGGCGAACCGTTGAGCCTGCTCATCACCCGTGCGCAGGTGGGCAGTGGCGGCTGGCGGCAGCCATCCGTCAGCATCATCCAGGCTGCGGCGGGCCCTGACCGCGGCCATGGCGGTGGCCAGTGGTCGGCGGGCCGGGGTGGCGTAGTGCACGTTGTTGGTGGCGACCAGATCGACCCCCTGCCGGACGGCGATGTCGACCAGCGCGTCGTTGCGGGCTGAATCCAATGGGTCGCCGTGATCCCACAGCTCGACGGCCACGTTGTCGCGCCCGAACCACGCCACCAGATCGGCCAGGGCTCTCGCGGCCGCGGCCGGTCCGTCCTCGAGGAGCGCGGCGGGAACCATCCCCTTCCGACATCCCGTCAGCACCAACCACCGACCGTTCGCGGCATCACCCAGCGATGCCAGCTCATAATGCGGCTTGCCCTTCTCCTTGCCGGCGAGCTGGGCCCGGCTGATGGTCCGGCACAGTCGGGCATACCCCTCGGGGTCGCGGGCCAGCACGAGCAGGTGGTTGCCCTCCGGATCGGCCATGCCGTTCTGCGGCTTGGTCAGGCCCAGACTGAGCTCGGCGCCGAACACCGTCGGCAAGCCAACTGCGGCGGCGGCCTCGGCGAAGCGAACCACCCCGTAGGCGCCGTCGTGATCGGTGATGGCCAACGCTTCCAAACCCAGCCGCGCTCCTTCCTCAGCCAGTTCCTCCGGATGGGATGCACCGTCGAGGAACGAGAAGTTGGAGTGGCAGTGCAACTCGGCGTACGGCACGCGGCCGGCACGCCCGACCGGCTTCTCCGGGGGCCGGTAAGCCTGCCGCTTTCGTGACCAAGCCGGGCTGTCGCCGCCGTTAGCGAACTCGGGAACGTTGGAGGGACGGCCATCGGAAAGACGCCGTTCCAGTTCACGCCACGAGATCCCCGGATTGTTGAAGCCCACGGGCCTCAACCTAGGCGAACATATGTTCGCTTCTCTAGGGCGCTTCAAACCTTCCTTGCGCTTCAGTGCTTTTCTTGCTATTCCATTCACCATGCTGAAAACGGTCAGGACAGCGAATGGCGTGGCCGGTCAGGCCTTGCGCGCCGAAGCCGACCTGTTGCGTGACTTGAACTCGGCCGCCGTCGCCGGCGTGCCAACTCTGGTCGACGTCACCGGCGACCTTGACGGCAACGACGACACCACCACCATCTTGACGACGGCGACCCCGCCCGGGATTCCGCTGGCCGACCGTCTCCCACTCTCAGCCCAGGAGGCCGTCGGTGTCACCATCGCTGTGGCCCGGCTCGTGCACGATCTTGACACCCACGGCGTGGGCTTCAGCGCCGTTCCGGTCGCGGAGATTCACCTCGCTGGAGGTGTGCAACCGACCCTGCGCACGCTGAGCGGGGCCTCGACTGGCTCGATGGGAGCGGCGGGGCCCCTGGGGCGACTGCTGCTGACGTTGTTACCGCCACCGAGTCGGTGGCGGCTACGTCCCGACCCGGTTGGGGCCGCCCGAGCCCTCGCGATTCGAGCCGGCCACGAAGAACGCTCGGCCGGCGACTTCGCCGCCGCCCTCCAGGCCGCCTGCCCCGACACCCGCCTCCCGCGACCGACCGCACCCGGTTCTCGGCAACGCCACGCGCGGCGCGCTGCCGTCGGCCTCATGGCAGCGGCCGCAGCCGCCGTCGTGATCGCGTCGGCCACCGCCGTCATCGCGGGCGGAGACGCGAAGGGCAACGCCGACGAGCGACCGGTCACCGCTGAGTCACAAACGACGCCCACGACCCCGGCCGGCGCAGTGTGGCCCAAACACGGGTGCGATGCCGTCGACGGCCCGACTATCGACCTCGGCGAGGAGTGCCCCACCCCGCTGATCATCGGGCCGAGCACGGTGTCAGCCGGGAGCCGGCGGTGGGCGATCGGAGACGGCGACTATGCCCTGGTCGTCGGCGATTGGCGCTGCACCGGCGAGGTGTCTGTGGCCGCACTCGATCTCGACTCTGGCGATGTCTGGCTTCTCGATCTCCCGCCCCACACCGGCGACCCCACCGTGGGGGAATGGGTTGGGTCGGCGCCCGGTGCGACGGGTTTGACCCCGGCAGAAGGCGGCTGCCAGGAACTCCGCGCCTTCGATGAGCACGGCGACGACGTGGCCATCGATCGGGACCAACCATGACCGGGCGACGCGCACGATGGCTGGCCGCCGGGGCCGGCGCCGCGATCCTCGGAAGCGGCGTAGCACTGGCCCCGGTTCCCGGGCGGCTGAGCGGCGGCCACCTCGACGATGCCGCGCTGGTCGCGGTCAGCGGCATCCGGTGGGTCACGGCGGCGCTCGCCGCCTACGCCGTCGTGGTCTGCGTCGTCGCCGCCTCGCAGGTCGACCGGACGGGGCGGCCGTCATCGACGGGTCTGCTCCGGGTGGTGCCACCCAGTGTGCGGCGCAAGGTCGCTGGGGTCGCCGTTTCCGCCATCGCCGCAGCCACATCCATTCCTGTCGCGGCTTCAGCGGCGCCCGCCGGCCCGCCGCCCACCATGGTTCTGCTCGAAGTCGAAGCCACCGCGCCTCCGACGGCGTCATCAAGCCCGGCCGACCCGAACGCAGAGCTTGCGGCACCGCCTACGCCTCCGCCTGGATCCGAGCCGTCGGGTCGGGCTTGGACCGTCGCCCCGGGCGACAACTTCTGGTCAATCGCCGCCCGAGTTGCCAGCGATCGACACGCACGACCGGCCACAGACGGCGAGATCCACCCGGTCTGGATTGAGATCATCGAGGCCAACCGCGACCGATTGGTCTCCCCCGGCAACCCCGATCTCTTGCTGCCCGGCCAGGAGCTTGTCCTTCCGTCCACCTGATCGACGTGCACCCGCTGCGACGCCGCGCCGACGCCACGAACGGCTAGCGCAGGCGGGCGGCCACCTCGTTGGCCAGGAGCCGCCCCTCCGGGGTGAGCACCAACCGATCACCTTCGGGCCGCACCAGCCCTTCAAGCGTCTCCCGGTCATCGTCAGACAACGCGTCCGTCGGCACGCCATCGCGGGTCCGCAAGGAGAGCTGATGCAGTTCGACCTGGCGGGTATCGGCATCGAGCACCTCTTCGACGGCGAGCGGCGATTCGCCGCGCTCGATTGCCGCGATGTAGCGCTCGGGTGTGCGGACGTTCCACCACCGCCGACCGTCCTTGTGGGAATGGGCCGCGCAGCCGATGCCGCGGTAGTTGCCCTGCGACCAGTACAGAAGGTTGTGACGACACTCGTGGCCCGGCTTAGCCCAGTTCGAGATCTCGTAGTTGGCCAACCCCGCGCCGGAGAGCACCTCTTCGGTCATGAGGTACTTCGCCGCCTGGTCGTCGTCGTCGGGATGCCGCGCCGAGTCCTCGGCCAATGGCGTCCCCGGCTCAACGGTCAGGGCATAAGCACTCACGTGCGGCGGATCGAGCGCGGCGACCGCGTCAAGCGTGGCGCGCCAGTCCTCGATCGTTTCGCCCGCGGCCCCGTAGATGAGGTCGACGTTGAACGAGTCGAACCCCGACGAGCGGGCGAGCCCGATGGCGCGCACCGCCTCAGCGGGATCGTGTTGGCGGCCGAGGGAGGCCAGCGTGCTGGGCTGCATCGACTGAACGCCGAAGGTCAACCGGTTCACCCCACCCGCCCTGTACTGGGTCAGCAACTCCGCGGTCACCGTCTCGGGGTTGCACTCGACGGTGACCTCCGCGTCTGGGATGGTGCCGATCGCACCGAGAATCTCAAGCAGCAGATGCCCAGGCAGCAGCGACGGCGTGCCTCCGCCGAAAAAGACCGATGACGCCGGGGGCAGTTCAGCGCTGGCGACCTCGGCGACGCACGCCGCGGCGTACTGGGTCATGAGGTGCGCACGGTCGGTCCACGTTGCGAAGGCGCAGTAGTCGCATCGTCGGGAGCAGAACGGGATGTGGACGTAGACGCCGAAACTCACGACGTCAGCATGACCGACAGTGATGCCGGTCGGCGCGCAGCCTCAGCGGCGCAGGCCCATCTCGTCGAGACGCCGGCGCATGCCATCGGTCGAGGTCTCGAACATGCACGCGATCGCCCGGAGATCTTCGTTGCGGATGGTGAGCACACGGCCGTTGAAGTCCTGACGCTGCACCTGGATCATGCCGAGGTAGCGGGTGAGCAACTCGCGCTCTTGGCCGGGGAGGTTCTCCAACTTGGTCAGATCGATCGAGACCCGCTCATCCGGACCAAGCACCGCGGCGGACGACGTACCGTCGGTCAGGTCGATGACGGTGTCATCTTCGGCAGCCTCATCTCGCGGCTGGCCAAACTCATCCAGATCGCGTGGCAGCAACTGGTCGACCGGCACTCGGTAGAACTTGGCCAAGCGCTGAAGCCGCGGAACCGAGATCGCCCGCTCACCGCGCTCGTAGGCTCCGAGGACGGATGCCTTGAACTCCTGGTCGGAACTCGACTCGACCTCCTGCAGGGACAGGCCCTTTTGCTTGCGGATCAGCCGCAACCGCTCGCCCACCTTCTGGGCGTAGCCTGCTGGATTGTTCTCGGTCACGTGCAGAACCCCCTCGTCGTCCCTTAAGTATTCCACGTTTCGCGCCGAGAATCCCACTTAGGGTGTCAAAAACCTTCAGTTGACCGCGCTCTGCGCCGAATTCGGGCCGCCGGCAAAGGTGCAAATCAGGACACCAGCCGCCACCGCCGCGGTCTCGGTTCGCAGCATCGGCTCGGCCAACGTGACCGCCGGAAACCGCCCCCGCTCGGCGTCTGACCAGCCCCCTTCCGGCCCGATTAACACCGTTGCGGTGGCTGCCGACACCGGCGCTCCGCCTTGATCGGCTTGCGTCACGCCGGGGATGGCGGAAAAGTCGTCGAGGCCCAACGGACCGTCGATCTCCGGGAGCCAGACGCGCCGCGATTGCATCGCCGCCTCCCGGGCTACCCGTCGCCATCGGTCGAGGTGCTTGACCGCGCGCTCGTCATC
>JBPCMH010000502.1:0-3600 GCA_051002495.1 Acidimicrobiales bacterium | reverse complement strand
CCCTTGACTCGCTCGGCAACACCACCGCCGCGGTGGCCAAGGGCTTCGCCGTCGGCTCGGCCGCAGTGACCGCCCTGGCCCTGTTCAAGGCCTTTGAGCAGGCCGTCATCGACGCAGGCGGAACCATCTCACTGAACATTGGTGAGGTTGCACCGTTCCTCGGCCTGTTCCTCGGGGCCATGCTGCCCTTCCTGTTTGCCGCTTTGACCATCGACGCGGTGGGCCGCGCGGCCAACAAGATGATCGAAGAAGTCCGCCGCCAGTTCCGGGAGATCCCGGGTCTTAGGGAGGGCAAGGAGGGTGTGGTGCCCGACTACGCCAGATGCGTCGACATCTCAACCTCCGCCGCGCTGAAAGAGATGCTGATTCCGGGTGGGCTGGCCATCGTGGTGCCGCTCGTCATCGGCTTCATCAGCATCGATGCCCTCGGCGGCTTCCTGGCCGGCTCGCTGGTGTCGGGCTTCGCCCTGGCCATCTTCATGGCCAATGCCGGCGGTGCTTGGGACAACGCCAAGAAGTACATCGAGGCCGGCGCCCACGGTGGCAAGGGTTCTGAGCCCCACAAGGCCGCGGTCGTGGGTGACACGGTGGGCGATCCTTTCAAGGACACGTCTGGTCCGGCCATGAACATCTTGATCAAGGTCATGACCATCGTGTCCCTGATCTTCGCATCGGCCTTCGTCTAGGAGCGCGCCCCTCAGCGGATCTCTGCTGCCTGCGCGCCGTAGAGCCTGAACAGGGTGAGACCGTGTTGCACGTAGCGCTGGCTGTGGTTGTACGAGAAGTAGGCCTTGGCCAGGTTCTCTTCTTTGTCGAGCCCGCCTGATGGAACGGCCCGGCACAGGTAGTAAGCCGCGCTAAGAGCGGCGTCGTAGATGTTGTTGGGGTCGGCGAGGCCGTCCTGGTTGGCGTCGAGACCGACGACGGCCCACGTCGACGGAATGAACTGCATCGGGCCAACGGCCCGGTCGTAGATGGTGTCGAAGTCGAACTTGCCGTCGTCGGTGTCAGCGATGTGGCGGGTGTTGTTGGTGCCGTCGAGCGGGATGCCGATGATGGGTGGCTGGATGTTGCCGCCGAGCGAGAAACGGGCCCCCCGGTAGCGGCCGTGGTTCGACTCGATGCGACCGAGGGCGGCGACTGCGGTCCACGGGATCCGGCAGGCGGGGAGTCGGACGCTCATGGCCAAGATCGCCTTCTGGTAGGCGTCGAGAACCAGCCGCGGGATGTCGGTGGGTGTCACGGGCGCGGCTGCGGTCACGAGATCGAGCATGAGACGGCGCTCGTCGATCACAGCCTGCCACTGACCGACACCTGACTCGGCGTTGATCAGCGCGGCCGCGGCGTTCGTCCGTCGCGCCCCGACCTCGGTTTCAGCGATAAGGGTCTCGACCAACTCATCGGTCAGCTCGAGCCGCGCCTCCTCGAGGTCGTTAGCCGCCTCGCGGGTCAGTGAGTTCGCGGTATCCACCAGCGCGGTGCGTCTGCTCAGGTCGTGGGTGCCCGTAGCGCTGAGGAGGTACTCCAACTTCGGCCCGGCGCCGCCTGTGACGTAGGAAGCGATCGCCAGGTCACGCATGCGCTGGCGAGCCGCGTCCAGCTGGGTGCTGAGGATGGCGTGTCGTTCACGTACTTCGACAACCTTGGCTTGGATGACCGCCAGCTCGCGATCGAGCGCCGGCAGTCGTTTGGTCAGCGACGACACGGTCCGTTGCGCGGTCCGCAGGCCGCTTTGGGCGTCGCGGAGCGACTTCAGTGCTTCCCGGCGGGCCGCCTCGTCCGCTTTCGCCGGCGCCAACTGCGATTCGCGGGCGGTCTCGTTCGGGATGGAAGGGATGGCCGTGGTCGGCACCGTCGATACGTCCTCGGCGTAGGCGGGCGCGGCGGGCTGACCAGTCAGCAGCATGCCGACCGCGACAACCATGACCAAGGTTCGCCGGAAGGGGATCACCGGGTTTCTTCGGCTGTTCGGTACCAACCCATAAGGGTTCGCATCATGCCGCGCTTTGGTCACTTGTTCAACAGGAACCACAAGAGTTTGTTGGATTGGCGTAACTGTGTAATGATGTAATTCCTACCGACATGACCAGGATCCGTGTGACAGAAGGCGAGGAGCGACCAAATGACCACCGAGACAGCACCCGACACCATCGAACGACAGGTGAACGCCTGGGTGGTTGGTCGGCTTCCAGACGACTGGTTCACCGGTGGGCCAGACGTGCAGGTCGACCGCGACGAGATCCTGATCTCGGGCCAGATCGCCGATGTCGACCTCGCGGAGGACGATGCGGCTCCTCGGCGGGCTGCCCGTCAGGCTCGGCTGTCGCGGTTCCGGGAGGACACCCGCAAGGCCAGGGTCAAGATCGCCGAGGAGTTGGAGCAGCGGACCGGGCGGAAGGTATCGTGGGGCGCGACGTGCGGAGACGAGGCGGCCTCGTTCACCAACCTGGCGGTTCCGGTGATGACCAGGCTCCGCTTAGCCGAGCGGGCAGTGCTCGACACCCTGATTGATGGTGGCGTGGCCCGCAGCCGTTCGGAAGCGCTCGCGTGGTGCGTGCGGCTGGTCGGCGAGCATGAGGCTGACTGGATCGCCCGGCTCCGTGAGGCCTTGGTTGCGGTCGAAGACGTCAGGCAAACCGGTCCTGGCGCCTGATCCTTTGGCCAAGTCGCCCCGCCTTGGTCGGCGCGGCCACACTGAGAGCGTGCGAGTAGCCCGAGCCTTCGCGTTCGTCGACCTCAGCAATTTCACTTCCTTTACCGACACCCACGGCGATGAGCAGGCTGGCCAAGTCTTGGCCGACTTTCGGTTCGCGGTGCGTGATGTTGCGTCGCGTCGGGGTGTGCGGGTGGCGAAATGGCTGGGCGACGGAGCGATGCTCGTCGGCGTTGAGGCCGGGCCACTGGTGGCGGCCGTTCTCGAGATGGAAGAACGGGTTGACCGAGGCAGCCATCCGTTGAAGCTGCGGGCCGGCATCACCCAAGGCCGAGTCATCCTGTTTGAGGGCGACGACTACATCGGCTCCGCGGTCAACCTGGCTGCCCGCCTGAGTGACCGCGCCGGGCCTCATGAGATCGTGGCCCAGCCCACCCTGGCGCCGGTCGTGCCGCCATGGGCCGAGTGGGAGAAGGTCGGACCGGTCGAAATCCGGGGGTTCCACAAGCCGATTCCGCTGATCCGGCTGCGTCGGCGCGAGTGCGACGGTCAGAAGCGAACCGATCCTGTCTGCGGCATGGAGCTCGACGACGCCGGCGCGGTGTCTACCCGCGAGACCGTCGACGGCCAGGTCATCTTCTGCTCCGATTCCTGCGCGGACGCATGGGACGATCGCACCGCCCGGCCGTCGACTCGTTGACCACCACCCTGTTCGGCTCTGGCCGCGGAAAATGCCTACGAGCGATATGCCAGAGTCCGTTAGTGTGCCCCTCCGGGCGAATTCGAAGGGAGGGAACATGGGGGCTAGCGCGCTGTGGCGGGTTCGGCCCTACCTCCGACCACACCTGAAGGGCCTCTCGGTCATGATGCTGTTCGCCATGATCGGCCTCGGCTCAGGGACGCTGGTGCCGCTGACAATCAAGGCGGTCATTGACGGCCCACTGGCC
>JBPCMH010000501.1:0-18285 GCA_051002495.1 Acidimicrobiales bacterium | reverse complement strand
CAGCTACACCGGTCAGTTCCTCGCTCCGCTCCTGGGCTTGTAGGCGGGAGGCGGCGTGCTCCGGCTTGCTCGATGGACCCTGTTCCTGACCACGGTCGGTGTTGTCATCAGCCTGGGGTGGTACCACGCCCATTTGATCGGCTTCTACGACTTCAGCGGGTCATCCCGGTTCGAGTGGTCGATGGTCTACATCGTTGTGCTGTCGGTGGCCGCCTACGGCGTGGGCCTGCCCGACCTCCCGCGGAACGTGTATCAGTTCCTCTGGTCGGCGATCGGCGCGGCCGCGGGTGCGGCGCTCACCATCTCCGTGTTCCAGTTGGTGATGGGCACCCCCGTGCTGCCCCGTTTCACCGTGTTCTGGTCGGCGATGTTCCTCGTGCCGCTGTGGTCGCTCACGGGTTTCATCGCGGCCAGGGGGCGCCGTCGCCAGCGGTCACGAGATCGGCTGCTGGTCGTGGCCGGGCCGGAGGAAGCCGAGGCGCTCGAGATCGATCTGGCTCGCCGGCCTGAGAGGCGGGCAACGGTCGCCGCGGTCCTTGCTCCCACCGACGGCGATCGGCTGTTGACGACGGCAGCCGAGGTCGAGGCGACGGTGGTCGTGTTGTCGCGGGAGGCCTACGCCGAAGAGGCCATCGTCAATCAGGCCGCCGCGTTGCACGAGTCGGGGCTGCGGGTGCGGACGCTGTCGCTCTTCTACGACGAGTGGCTCGGGAAGTTGCCGCACAGCGAACTCGAGCGGGTCGCTCTCATGTTTGACATCGGCGAACTGCACCGGGCCCGCTACGGGCGCATGAAACGGGGCGGTGACTTGATCATCGGCATGCTCGCGCTGCCTGTATTTCTGGCTTCGCTGCCCGTCGTGCTCATCGGGAATCTGATCGCCAATCGCGGTCCGCTCTTCTACCGGCAGGAGCGGGTGGGTCGGTCGAACCAGCTCTTCACGATCTGGAAGCTGCGCACCATGCGTGCCTCCGACGACGCCGTGTCGCACTGGACGACCGACGACGATCCCCGGGTGACGAGGTTTGGCCGCGTGTTGCGCCGTACTCATATCGACGAACTCCCGCAGGCCATCAACCTCCTGAAGGGCGAGCTGACCGCGGTTGGCCCGCGCCCCGAGCAGCCCAGGTACGTCGATGAGTTGTCGGACAAGATCCGCTTCTATCGCCTGCGTCACCTCGTCCGCCCTGGCATCAGCGGTTGGGCCCAGGTCAAGTACGACTACGGATCCTCCGACATCGACGCCATGGAGAAGTTGCAGTACGAGTTCTGGTATCTGCGGCACCAGAGTCTGACCCTCGACGCCCGCATCCTGGGCAGGACGTTGCGCAACGTGCTCGGTGGCGGTGGGCGATGACCGCTCCACTGCGACGAGTTGTGACCGCCACTGCGCGGGTCGTGCGGTTGTCCCCACTCCATGGTCTGCTTGACAATCGGGTTGCTGGTGCGCTGCGCGAGCGAGTCCATCGCGCCGGCCCGCTCGCCGACGCCCGCCTCCTCGTGGAGAACATGGAATTGGTTGTCCCTGGTCGGTTCCGAGCGCACCAAGGAGGCGGGTTCGAGCCGCTTTCACTTGCTTGGCTGCGTGGACACGTTCAGTCTGGCGGACACGTCGTTGACGTCGGAGCGCACGTCGGCGTGGTGTCCGCTGTCCTCGCTCGCCAAGTCGGACCCGAAGGTTCGGTCCTCGCAATCGAGCCGGACGCCGAAAACCTGGTCTATCTGGAGCGCAACATGGCAGCGCACGGCTTCACCAATGTCCGCACCCTGCAGGTCGCAGCGGCGGGTAAGGACGGCGTGAGATCCTTTAGGATCACGACGGCAGATGACTCGCATGGCTTCTATGAGCACCCGCTCGCAGCCACTGTCCGAACAGTGAAGGTCGAAGCGCGGTCGCTGGCGGCCATCGTTGCCCCTATCAGCAACTTGGCGCTGGTAAAGATCGACGTCGAGGGTGCGGAGGTGGAGGTGCTTCGGGCGGGGCTTGATGCGCTCGCTAAGACCGGTCGGAGGCCGTCGTTGCTCGTGGAGTGCAACCCAGCGTGTCTTGAACGGGCAAGCGAGACAGTCGGAAACCTCGTTCGACTGCTCCGCGACCACGGCTACGTCCTCACGGTGCTCGATGACTACCTTCACCGGATCTGCACCGCTGAGCGGATCCTTGCAGATGTTCGGCAGGGAAGCCTGCCGGCCAACTGGTACGCGAACGTCGCGGCAGTAATGCCCCAATAATGCAGCGCGTCGTGTTGTTCTCCCATTCGCCGAACCTGGGTGGCGCCGAGCGCACCCTCGCCGAGTGCTGCGAGGTGATGACAGCGGGTCACGAGGTCCACGTCGTGGTCCCGTCAACGGATGGGCTTCTGCATGAGCACCTGGGCTCGTGCGGCGCTGAGATCCATGTTGCAAGGCAGACGTGGTGGATCGACTACCCGCGGCCGGTTTACGAGCGCGTCTTGCTTCCGGCGCGGACGACCGCCAGGCTCGCTCGCGACGTCACGAATATCGTCGGGCTTCTCCGACAGGTCCGGCCTTCCGTCGCCCTAACCAACACTTTGGCGTCGCCGGCCGCGGCCATTGGGTGCGCGGTCCTGGGCATCCCTCACATCTGGTTCGCACACGAGTACGTCGTCGAAGACCACGGCTTGCACTTCCAGTTCGGCCGCAACTTGTCCATGCGACTTGTCGCTATCACCGGTACCGCGCACGTCGCGTGTTCCGACTCGCTTGCAAAGGCTCTCTCAAGCCGGCTCCGGCGACATGTTGCAACGGTCGATGCAGCTGTCGAAGATCGGTGGCCGCGACCGGCCGCAGCCGCGCGCCCATCTGACTCGGCGTTGCGAATCCTCGTGGTCGGGACCTTGCAGAAGGGCAAGGGTCAACGGCTCGCAGTGGCCATCGCAAGGATTCTCAAGGGTAGGGGCGTGCCCATCTTGATGACTGTCGTTGGTCCGGACCCGTACGGTGAGAGCGCCCATCTTGGTGCGTTGATTGGCAGTTTCGGTCTCGCAGAGCAAGTGCGGATCCTTGGTCCTACGAGCGACCTGGGCTCGATCTACGACGATGCCGACGTCCTGCTCGTTCCATCAGAGATCGAGGCTCTTGGTCGAGCTACGATCGAAGCGCAAAAGCGCGGTCTTGCGGTCGTAGGTTCAGCCTCAGGTGGTACCGCGGCGTTGCTTGATGGCGGGTGTGGGGTGCTCTTCGCGCCTGGGGACGCCCACGCGGCAGCGGAGGCGGTGGCGGAGATGTGGCGGAATCGGCAACACCGCGCCGCGATCGCCGAGAGAGGACGACGGGCCGCCACGCAGCGATACTCGGCGGCCCGCCTCAGCTCGCAGCTTGACCAGATGTTTGACGCGGTGGCGGGCTAAACGGTGGGTCGCGATTTCGGGACCAGCCGACGGTCAGCCATCTTGACCGTAGTGGGCTCAGCGGCCTCACAACTGGCTTCGACGGCCACTTCGCTCCTGCTGATTCCGGTTGTGCTCGCCACTCTTGGGTCCGCGGTTTACGGCGCGTGGATCGTGCTGTCAACACTTATGGTGCTTGCTTCGCTCGCTGACCTTGGGGTTCGGAGCGAGGTCATGCGGCGGACGGCGGCGGCAATCGGCAGCGGGCGACAGGACAGCATTGAGTCGATAATCGGGCAGGGACTGAGTGCGATAGGTATATCGCTGCTGATCGTGGTCACTCCGCTGCTGATTTTGAGCCCTCATGTCGTCCGGCTAGCTGTTCCCTCAAGTGTGGTTGGGGGAAGTCGTTCCACGCTGACTGGGCTCTTTGTCGTGCTGCTCATCACGCTTTCGGTCAACGTGCTGCTCACCGTCCCCTTCTCTGCCATGCGGGGGATGCAAAGAGGCTACGTCGAGGACGCGATTCGCGTCGTCTCGACCGTTTGTTCGATGGGCTTGACGATCTCCGTCCTGCTCTGGAGCCAAAGTTTGTGGGCACTTGCAGTTGGCCAGGTTGCGAACACTGCGGGCCTCGCGGCGGGCATCACTCTCGCGCTGCGGAGCCACCTAGGTCCTGGCGCCCGGCTACGGGTAGGAAGGCTGACGTGGGCACAGTTTGGTGGCTGGATGACGTTGTCCGGACTGCTGCTGATGTCGCAACTAGCGGACGTCATTGACTCGCAGTGGGACAAAATTGTGCTTTCGCGTGTCGTGGGGCTGGGGGCCGTCACTGCATTGCACATTGGCACGACCATGGTGCTCGCTCTGCGAGCGATCGCGCTTGTTCCCATCGTGCCGCTGATCGCAAGTACAGCCGAACTGCGACTGTCTAACCCGCAGCTCGGCGATGACGTGTTCCGCGCGTGCCGTACCGCCGTGCACTTACTGGGGTTCTCGCTCCTAGCCACGATTGCGCTGACCGCGGAGTCGGTGCTGGGACTGTGGCTCCCTGACGGCTACGGGCGTGCTGGCGACGTAGCCGCGTTGTTCAGCGTCGCGATGGGAGTAAACCTGTGCACTGCTGCTCTGTCCATGCGCGCGATAGGAGAGGGCAAGCACCGTCTCATCGCGGCATCGGCGGCTACGAATGTCGTGGTGAACGCGATCTCGAGCCTTTGGCTGGCGCTCAACATTGGACTGCTCGGCGTGGTGTGGGGGTCCGTGATCGGCAACGCGTGCGGAGTGGCGGTCATGCACCTGGGATACCGGAGACTCGACAACGGACCTCGATGGCCGTTCCCCTTCCGGTCGATTGCTGCTGCGCTCGTCCTCACCTTCGTAGTTCGCTCGCTTGTGGATTCCACGGCGATGGCGTCGCTACGGCTACTGAGCGTCTCCGTTGGCCACCTCGTGGTCGTCGGCGGTGCCATCTCCCTGCTCAACTGGCGAGACACCGAGCACCTCGTTCGCACCATCAAGGCCACGAGATGACCCTGACCTCATCGCCAGAGCAGATCTCTGGCCGCGCTAGCCCAACCCTGTCCGAATCCGTGGTATCTCCGCGTCACAAGCAACGTGACCACGCCCGGTAGCCGCTTCCACCGGGCTGCGGGCAGGCGCATCCGCCGCTGCATCACCTCTCGCCGGCATCCGATCCGGTCGGAAGCCGCCCGGTGGCCAGCGCTTCGGAGTCTCTCGCTCACTGCCTGGAGGTGGTCGATCTGCCGGGCAAGGTTTTCGCGGTTCGCCGCTGTCGGCAACACACGGTCCCGTCGCCGCTCCGCGCCCAGACCGGCCAAGTTCGCGCCGTGCAGGCGGTAGTCGATCAACTCCTTCCTGCACGGTACAAGCCCTGTCGTGGCCGCCAACAGGAGAGAGGCCGTGTAGTCGTGCCAATCTCCACGCGGCAGAGGCAGGAGCAAGTTAAGCGTCGAACGGCGCAGTGCCATGGCCGCGCCGGTCGCCACCGGACGGCGGAGGAGCTCGGCTAACTGGTCTCCCGACCACCTGCGGCGGGCTCGGGCGCTGAACCCGGCGCGATCCCAGAGAGTGACCCCTGTTGGGCAGCCATCCGCGTCGATGATCCGGCCGTCCGAGAACATTCCGCCGGCCGCCGACTGCATCGCCCATTGCTCGATCGCCGAAAGCTTGTCAGACCGCCACAAGTCATCCTGGTCGGCGAGGACGATGATGTCCCCGGTCGCCGCGGCGAGGCCGCGCTCGACGTTAGCGGTCACACCCAAGCGGACTTCGCTCCTGAGCACTGAAACGGCCTCGGCCAAGGGGGCCAACGCAGCCAGAGCGATCTCCACAGTCCTGTCGTCGGACGCATCGTCGCACACGAGGACCTCGTCGGGAGGCCGGAGCTGGCGCGCCATCGACGCAGCCTGCTCCGATACCCAGCGCTCTCCGTTGCAGGTCACCAAAACAACGCTGATAGTTGGCATGCTGGCCGAAGTTACCGCGCTTCGCCGACGGCCCTGCCGCGGTTTGAGCTCGGTTGGTCCATAGTCTGGCCGCAGTGACTCCCGTGCTCGATGTCGTGATCCTCACCTGGAACGATCCGCCGGCCATGCTGGCGTCGGCGATCGAATCTGTCCTGCAGAGCGGCGTCGACGTGAAGGTCTTTGTCGTCGACAACGGATCGCAGCCCGCCGCCCGACCCGACACCGTCGACGAGCGAGTCCAACTGGTGCGCAGTCCACGCAATCTTGGCGTCTCCGTTGGCCGAACCGTCGGGGTCATGCTTGGTTCGGCAGCCTCGGTGGCGTTCCTCGACAGCGACGCGCGTCTTGGCAGCGGGGCGCTTCGCCAACTGCTGGACATTGCGCTTGACAGAGGTGTCGGTGTGGTGGGGCCAGCCTACGTCGGCCAGGATCCCGACGAGAGCGGGGGTCGGGCGCCGACGCTGCGCACCAAGGTCGCACGAGCCCTGAACCGTCGGTCGACCTACGAGCCTCCCGCAAACGGGGTCGTGACCGGCGGGATCCGTTCTGTTGACTTCGTCATCGGCGCCTGCCAGGTGTTCCGACGAGAGGTGTGGGACGCCGTCCACGGGCTTGACACCGCCATCTTCTACGGCCCGGAAGACATCGACTTCTGCTTGCGCGTCGCGGCGGCTGGCTACGACGTGGTTCAGCACCTCGAAGCAGAGGTTCATCATCCACCGCGTCGGGCGGCACGGAATTTGCTGTCTCGGCGCGGCCTGCGGCACGCCGTAGCGGTCGGAAGGCACCTGTGGCGGCACCGGAAGGGCCGTAGCCCGTCGCCATGATAGACGTGCAGGTGGTCGCATATAACGACGAGGAACAGATCAGGGCTTGCCTGGAATCTGTTGCGAACGAGCCGAGTGTGGCTTCGATCACGGTCGTCGACCACCTGGCAAACCTGCCGCCGACGCTCAACGGCATCGAGGCAGCGATTATTGCCGACCGCACAAACCCCGGCTTTGGCGCGGGCCAGAACTGCGCCACGGAGAAGGGCGAAGCTGACCTGATCCTGTTGCTCAATCCGGATGCCCACATGGTTCCGGGTGCGCTGGAAGCCGGGTCCTTGGCGCTTCTCGGTGCCGCGAACGTCGCGGCGGTCCAGGGACTCGTGACTGGCTCAACGACGGGCGCTGCCGAGCGAAGCCACGGCCGTGAACTCGGGCCGGCGCATCTGTGGGGTCGTGCGCTCGGGTTGAGCGGACTGCTCCGCATCCCGCTTGCCCGGTCGGTCGGCCGGCGGACATTTCTCCGTGACCACGTAGACCGGAAGGTTGCCGCGCCGGTACTTGTCGAGTCGCTCGCGGCAACCGCCGTGCTGATTCGGCGTTCGGCGCTCGAGGAAGTTGGCGGGTTCGACGAGAGGTATTTTCTGTATGGCGAGGACCTTGATCTCTGTCGCCGCCTCCGATCCGCTGGCTGGTTGCTGATGGCGATTCCGGTCCCGTGGGCAATTCACGTCAGCGGGGGTAGCGCCGAGAGTTGGGTGAGTCGCGAGCGCCATTGGTGGGCAGGCACGCTGCAGTTCGCGGCGAAGTGGTGGTCGTCGCCCCGCTACGGCTTGGCGCTCGGCGCCGCCGCCTGCCGCGCGGCAACGCTCGGACGACGCTCCGGTGCTGGTCTCAGGATAGAGTGGTCAATGATGTCGGCCCGAGCCAGGGACGTCCGTCGCACGACTGCCGTCTCTTAGCTTCTGGGTGAGTCGGGCTGCGTCCCTCGACTCGAGTTAGTCGCGCCTCTCAAACGATGGCGAGCATGCGCTCCAGTGCGACCCTTGCCCATTCGCTCGTCTCCTCTTCGACCTTGATCTGGTTGACGACGTTGCCCTCGACGAGGTTCTCCAGCACCCAGCACAGATGTGCCGCGTCGATCCGGAACATCGTGGAGCATGGACATACCAGCGGGTCAAGCGACAGCACCGTCTTGTCGGGAGTCTCGTCGGCCAGGCGCTGCACGAGGTGGATCTCGGTGCCGACGCCGATCACCGACCCGGGCGGGGCGGCGGCGATGGCCTTGACGATGAAGTCGGTTGACCCGACCTGGTCGGCCACGAGCACGGTCTCATGCGGCACCTCAGGATGCACGACGACGATGCCGCCGGGATGCTCGGCGCGGAAGTCGGCCACCCGCTCTGGGGTGAACCGCTGGTGGATCGTGCAGTGGCCCTTCCAGAGGAGGAAGGTCGCGTCTTTCACGTCGCCCTCGGACAGCCCACCGCGTTCCTGACGGGGGTTCCAAAGGCGCATCTCGTCCACGGAGTAACCCATGGCGACGCCGGTGTTGCGGCCGAGGTGTTGATCGGGGAAGAACAGCACCTTTTCAGCGCCCTGGTCGAAGGCCCACTTGAGGACCGCTGCCGCGTTCGATGAGGTGCAGACGGCACCGCCGTGGCGGCCGACGAAAGCCTTGAGCGCGGCAGAAGAGTTCATGTAGGTGATCGGCATCACCTTCTCGATGTCGGTGACGGCCGCGATGTCGTCCCATGCCTCCTCGACGGAATCGATGTCGGCCATGTCGGCCATCGAGCACCCAGCGTTGAGGTCCGGCAAGATCACGGTCTGGTCGGGCCCGGTCAGGATGTCAGCGGATTCGGCCATGAAATGGACGCCACAGAACACGATCAGCTCAGCATCCTGGCGATCGGCCGCCAGGCGGCTCAGTCCGAAGGAGTCACCCCGGGCGTCAGCGAAGGCCATGACCTCGTCGCGCTGATAGTGGTGCCCGAGAATGAGCAGGCGATCGCCCAGCGCGGCCTTGGCGGCCACGATCCGCTCCGCAAGCTCTTCCGGCGAAGCGTCGGAGTAGCCCTCGGTGAGGGGGGTCTGAAGCCGGAGCATGTAGGAGATGACCTCCGATGAAGCCCCTGCTTTAGGCCAGCGGGAGACAGCCGGGTCGCCTCTGATGCAAAAACCGCGGGGTTGTTGGCCACAGGGGTGAGGGGATAGGTCGCCGGATACCCGGCCGGCGTTCATTCATTCTAACGATCCGCGACCACTCGATGTTCCGGCCCGTCTTCCGGCCCGTGTCCCAGCGAGACGCGGCCAGCGGCGACAATGGGTCCATGGCGATGACCCGGCCGCCGGCAGGCACCATTCCCGACACGCCGGGCTCCTACCAATTCAAGGACCGAGACGGCCGGGTCATCTACGTGGGCAAGGCCAAGAACCTCCGCAGCCGGTTGTCGAACTACTTCCAGAACCCGAGCAACCTCCACCCACGCACGGCCCAGATGATGGAGACCGCCACCTCAGTCGAGTGGATCCAGGTCGCGAACGAGGTCGAGGCGCTCCTGTTGGAGTTCTCGCTCATTCAACGGCACAAGCCTCGCTTCAACGTCAGGTACCGCGACGACAAGAGCTATCCGTTCCTGGCCGTGACCATGTCGGACGAGTGGCCGCGGGCGATGGTGATGCGAGGCAAGCGGCGCAAAGGAACGAAGTACTTCGGTCCGTATGCGCAGGCCTATGCGATCCGCGAGACCCTCGATCATCTGCTGCGTACCTTCCCGATCCGAACCTGCTCCGACGGCAAGTTCACCCGTCATGAGAAGCTCGGGCGCCCGTGTCTCCTGTTCCACATCGAGAAGTGCGCTGGCCCCTGTGTCCGCGAAATCGAGAAGGACGATTACGACCGGCTGGTGAACGACCTCGTCGACTTTCTCGATGGCGACACCGACCCGGTCGTCAAGCGGTTGGAAGCCGAGATGGCGGCGGCCGCGGACACGCTCGAGTTCGAACGCGCGGCTCGACTCCGGGACCGGCTGACCAGCGTGCGAAAGGTGCTCGAGCGTCAGCAGATGGTGACCGACAGCACCGATGATCTCGATGTCGTCGGCCTCGCCGAGGATGAGCTCGAGGCGTCGGTGCAGGTGTTTTTCGTCCGCCGTGGGCGGGTGGTGGGCCGCAAGGGATTCATTGTCGACAAGGTGGAGGCGCTCGATCGGCCCGCGTTGGTCAGTCGGATCATCGAGCACATGTACACGGAGCCCACGCTCGACGTGCCCCGCGAGGTGCTCGTACCCAACGCGTCCGACGACGACGAGCTGTACGAAGAATGGCTCTCCGACATGCGGGGCACAAAGGTGACGGTTCGAGTGCCGCAGCGGGGCGACAAGCGCGCGCTTCAGGAGACGGTCACCCGCAACGCCGTCGAGGCCTTCGCCAGGCATCGGCTGCGCCGGTCGAGCGATCACAACAGTCGGGCTCGGGCCCTCAACGCGTTGCAGGAGGCGTTGGATCTTCCGGAGGCTCCGCTGCGCATCGAGTGCTACGACATGAGCCACATCCAGGGCACCGACTATGTCGGGTCGATGGTGGTGCTCGAGGACGGCCTGGCCAAGAAGAGCGACTATCGCCGGTTCAAGGTGCGCACCACCGAAGGCGCAAACAACGACTTCGCGGCCATGGAGGAAGTGCTGACTCGACGGCTCACCGCCCTGCTCGCCGAGCGCAACGCCGACCGAACGGTCGAGCCAGGGGAGCGACCGGCCAAGTTCGCCTACCCACCGGGGCTGCTTTTGGTCGACGGCGGCAAGGGCCAGCTGAGCGTTGCCGTGAGAGTGCTCGAGGAGCTTGGGTTAGACGACGAGATCCCGGTGGCAGCGCTGGCCAAGCAGTTCGAAGAGGTGTTTCTTCCCGACCGCAGTGAGCCCGTCCGGATCCCCAGACAGTCCGAAGCGCTTTACCTGCTCCAGCGAGTACGTGACGAGGCACACCGATTCGCCATCGATTACCACCGATCGCTGCGCAACAAACGCATGACGAAAAGCATCCTCGATGACGTTCCGGGGCTCGGACCGACGCGGAAGGCCCGGTTGATCAAGGAGATGGGTGGGGTCCGGGCGGTGAAGCAGGCAACGCTGGCCGATCTTCAGGCCAACTCCTGGCTCCCGGATGCGGTGGCCATCGCCGTGTTCGAAAAGATTCACGGCGCTGGCTCAACACACCCGCTCCAGGCCACACCGAAGAGCACGAAGGCCGCGTCGGAGACCAGAGAGCCCACCCAGGACGCAACGTGACCGACGGCGATGGCAATGATCTGTGGGAGACCCACGCGAGGTGGTGGCAGGACGGGTTCAGCGATGGCGCCGACCCGGAGTACAACGAGCAGATCCTCCCGTTGGCGGCAGAACACCTTGCCGGGGCGAGACGGGTTCTCGACGTCGGCACCGGTGAGGGTCAGGTGGCCCGCTTGGCCGCGGCGATGCCATCACCTCCGGCGGTGGTCGTCGGGCTCGATCCGACGTGGGCTCAGATCACGATGGCCCGGTCCAGAGGGGGCGGGCCTTGCTACCTGCGGGCTGGAGCGGCTGTGCTTCCCTTCGCTGATGCGTCGTTCGACGTCGCCATCGCCTGCCTCGTGTTCGAGCACATCGACGACGTCGATGCCGCCATCGCCGAGGTCGGACGAGTGTTGGAGCCTGGGGGTCGGTTTCTCTTCTTCCTGAACCACCCCCTCCTGCAGACGCCGAACTCTGGCTGGATCATCGATGTCGAGCTTGAGGAGGAGTACTGGCGCATCGGCCCGTACCTCATCGAGGACCACACGATGGAGGAGGTCGAGAAGGATGTCTTCATCCCTTTCATCCATCGACCGCTGTCTCGTTATGTCAACGCCATGGCCGCCTCGGGCCTTCTTGTCACCCGCATGGAAGAGCCCGCGCCGCCAGCCGGGTTCTTAGCGCTCGCCGCTGAGTATGCGGACGCGGCCACCATCCCCCGGTTGCTGCTTCTCCGCGCTGAAAAGCGCGTCGACGAGCGCCGGACGGGCAGAATGGCCAGAGGATGACCGACTACCTCGTGATCAGCGGCTTGTCGGGCGCGGGCCGTTCAACCGCGGCCGACACGTTCGAGGACCAGGGTTGGTTCGTGATCGACAACTTGCCGCCGGCGCTCATTCCGAAGGTCGCGGAGCTGGCATCGAAGCCTGGCTCCGAAGCCGAGCGCGTCGCCCTTGTTGTGTGGTCATCGCCGTATCTCGACGAACTGTTGTCAGCCATCGAGCAGCTCAGAGCCGATGGCGACAACATCCGCACCCTATTCCTCGAGGCCAACGATGAGACTCTCGTGCGGCGCTACGAGGAGTCGAGACGCCGACATCCGATGGAGGCTGCCGGCGTCGTCGAGAGCATCCAACAGGAGCGCGCCAGGCTCGAGTCGGTCAAGGCGCAGGCCGATTTCGTGATCGACACCAGCGAGCTCAACGTGCACCAGCTGCGCGATCGGATCTTGTCGATCTTCGCCGAGGGTGACCCGCAGCAGATGCAGGTCGGGCTGATGTCTTTCGGCTACAAGCACGGCGTGCCGCTCGACGTCGACCTCGTGTTCGACTGCCGCTTTCTGCCCAATCCCCACTGGGTCGACGGCCTGCGCGCGCTGACCGGTCTCGACGAGGCCGTCCGCGACTACGTGATCGCCCAACCAGACACCGAAGAGTTCCTCGTGCGATTGACCAGCCTGCTCGAGCTGCTTCTGCCGGCCTACGTGCGGGAGGGGAAGGCCTACCTGACCATCGCCGTCGGGTGCACGGGCGGCCGCCACCGATCCGTCGTGATGGCCGAGGAGATCGGCGACATCATCACCGACCTGGGATACGACCCGGCCGTCAACCATCGGGACGTCGAGCGATGAGCGTCGGTCCTGCCGTGGTCGCGCTCGGCGGTGGGCATGGGCTGTCAACCACGCTCCGAGCGGTGCGCCGCTACGCCCGAACCGTCACCGCGGTGGTATCGGTGGCCGACAACGGAGGATCGAGCGGCAGGTTGCGCGACACCTTTGGCATTCCCGCCCCAGGCGATCTCCGGAAGTGCTTCGCCGCTCTGGGTGACCCAGCCCTGCCGCTGACCGAGGCCATCGAGACCCGGTTCAGCGCGGGCGACCTCGCCGGCCACCCGCTTGGCAACATCCTCATCGCCGGCCTGACCGAGGCCATCGGCAGCTTCACCGCCGCGTTGGAGGAAGTCGGCCGGATGGTTGGCGTGCAGGGAAGGGTGCTGCCCGCCACGCTCGACGCGGTGGTGCTCAAAGCGGAGTCTGCATCGGGCGAAGTCGAGGGTCAGGTCGCGGGGGCCAACGCCGACCGCATCACCTGCGTGTCGCTAGTGCCCCCTGATCCAGCCGCTCCCGACGAGGTGGTGGCCGCGATCGTCGCCGCCGACCAAGTGGTGCTAGGGCCGGGCTCGCTGTTCACCAGCGTCCTGGCCGTGACCGCGGTACCCGCCATCCGCAAGGCGTTGGCAACGACGGCTGCCCACAAGATCTACATCTGCAACTTGCGAGAGCAACCTCCGGAGACCACCGGGTTCGATGTGGCTGCTCACATCGACGCCCTCCACGCCCACGGAGTCATGCCCGATGTGGTGTTGTTCGACCCTGACGCGCTCGCGCTCGGCGATTGTCAGATCGCGGTCGTGGCCGCCCCGGTCGCCGACCTGAGCAGAGGGGTCCACGATCCGGGCAAACTGGCAACAGTCCTTGCCCGTCTGGTTGGGTAGGAGTAAGCGGGTCCGCGCTGCGGGCCCTATAAGGGTTCACACGAGCAAGACAGCAAAGGAGCTGGCACATGGCCGTACGAGTCGGGATCAACGGGTTCGGGCGCATTGGGCGGAACTTCTTCCGTGCCGCGAAACAGCGCGGGGTCGATGTCGACTTTGTGGCGGCCAACGACCTCGGGGCGAAGGAGCTCATGGCGCATCTCCTCACCCATGACTCGATCCTCGGAAACTGGGACGCGGATGTGCAGGTGATCGATGAGGGCATCAAGGTCAACGGCGACACCATCACGATTCTCGCCGAGCGCGACCCGGCCAAGCTTCCGTGGTCCGACTTCGGCGTTGACGTGGTCATCGAGTCGACCGGCATGTTCACGGCCAGAGAGAAGGCGGCGGCCCACCTCGACGCCGGCGCCCCGCTGGTGATCGTTTCGGCTCCGTCAGCCGGCGCCGATGCGACGTTCGTTGTTGGCGTCAACGACGACACCTTCGACCGCGAGAAGCACAAGGTCATCTCCAACGCCTCTTGCACGACCAACTGCTTCGTACCGATGGTGAAGGTGCTCGACGACGCGTTCGGCGTCGAGAAGGGCCTCATGACCACGGTGCACGCCTACACCTCGACCCAGGCGCTGGTGGACGGCCCTGCCAGCAAGGATCTGCGCGAGTCCAGGGCCGCGGCGGTCAACATCATCCCCACCGCGACCGGCGCGGCCAGGGCAACCAGCCTCGTGCTGGAGGCGATGAAGGGCCGTCTCGACGGCACCGCGTTGCGCGTGCCCGTTCCTGACGGCTCGATCACCGACTTCACCGCGATCCTGAACAAGGAAGTGACCGTCGACGAGGTCAACGCCGCTTTCAAGGCCGCGGCCTCATCCGGTCCGCTCGCCGAGGTGCTCGAGTACTCCGACGCCCCGATCGTTAGCTCCGACATCGTCGGCTCCCCGGCTTCGTGCACCTTCGATGCGCCGATCACGATGGCCATGGGCAGCCTGGTCAAGGTCATGGGTTGGTACGACAACGAGTGGGGTTACTCCAACCGAATGATCGACCTCATCCTCAAGACCTCCGCGAAGTAGCGGTGCCTGCTGTCCCCGTGCTGGAGGACCTGCCCGAGGTGTCGGGCAGGTCGGTCCTGCTTCGCGCCGACTTCAACGTGCCGGTCACCGACGGCGCAATCGATGACGATCGGCGCATCAGGGCGGCGCTGCCAACCATCGCCTGGTTACAGCAGGGGGGAGCGACGGTCACTGCATGTAGCCACCTCGGACGACCAAAGGGCTCGCCAGACGATCGCTACTCCATGGCGCCCGTACGTGAACGTTTGAACGAGCTGGCGCCGGGAGTCGAGCTCTTGGAGAACCTGAGGTTCGACGCCGGGGAGGAAGCCAACGACCCGTCGTTTGTTCAGCGGCTGATCGCTGGCCACGACCTGTACGTCAACGACGCGTTCGGTGCCGCCCATCGGGCCCATGCCTCGATTGTTGGGCCGCCACGGCACCTCCCGAGCGCGGCCGGACGCTTGCTGGCCAAGGAGGTGGAGGTGATTGGCGCGCTGCTCGACGCGCCGAAGCGGCCGTTTACGGCGATCCTCGGTGGGTCGAAGGTCAGCGACAAGCTTGGGGTGATCACCGCCCTCCTCGATCGGGTCGACAGCATCATCATCGGCGGCGGCATGTGCTTCACGTTCTTGGCCGCGCAGGGCTACCAAGTCGGCGCGTCGCTCATGGAGCCCGACCAAGTCGAGGTGTGCCGACAGCTACTCGACTCAGGCGCCAAGATCCTGTTGCCCGAAGACCTTGTTGCGCTGGGCCCAGGTGGCAAGATCGGCGACCCCGATGCGGGCGGCGACATCCGAATGTGTGGCCGCGGCATCCCCGATGGGTGGATGGGCCTCGACATCGGCCCTGGAGCAGCCGCCGCATTCGGCGACGAGATCGCCAATGCTCGGACCGTGCTCTGGAACGGGCCGATGGGCGTCTTCGAAGATCCCCGGTTCGAGGCCGGAACCCGCGCCGTTGCCGGGGCCGTGGCGGAATGCTCAGGATTCACCGTGGTGGGCGGGGGCGACAGCGCCGCCGCCTTGGCCAAATTCGACCTCGCCGATCAGATCGATCACGTGTCCACCGGAGGAGGCGCGTCGCTCGAGTTCATCGAGCAAGGTGATCTCCCCGGTCTCGCTGCCCTCAGAAAGGCCTCCAATGCCCACGAAGCGTAAGCCCCTCATCAGCGGCAGCTGGAAGATGCACAACACCCACCTTGAGGCGATCCAGGTCGTCCAGAAGGCGTCGTACGCGCTCACCAAGGAGGACACGTCGACGGTCGAGGTCGTCGTGCACCCACCGTTCACCTCGTTGCGTTCGATCCAGACCCTTCTCGATGCCGACAACATCCCGGTCGCCCTCGGAGCCCAGAACTGTCACTGGGAAGAGAAGGGAGCGTTCACCGGCGAGATCAGTCCCTCGATGTTGGCCAAGCTCAACGTCGCGTTCGTCATTGTCGGCCACTCGGAGCGGCGCGAGTACTTCGGTGAAACCGACGAAACGGTCAACAGGAAGGCAAAGGCGGTCCTGATGAACGGCATGACGCCGATCATCTGCGTCGGAGAGACCCTGGAGGAGCGTGAGGCGGCCCAGGCCGAGGCCAAGGTCACTGCTCAGGTGAAGGCAGCGTTGGCCGGTATCACCAAGGAGAAGGCCGCCGGGTTGGTCTTCGCCTACGAGCCGATCTGGGCCATCGGTACCGGACGAACAGCCACGCCCGAGGATGCCCAGGCGGTCTGCGCCCTGATTCGTTCCGTGGTGTCCGACACCGTCTCGGCCGAGGTGGCGACCACCGTGCGCGTTCAGTACGGCGGCTCGGTAAAGCCCACCAACGCAGCTGACCTGATGGGCCAGTCCGACATCGACGGAGCCCTGGTTGGCGGGGCCAGCCTCGACCCAGAAGACTTCGCCCGCATCGTGTCGGCCTGTCGGTGACCTGCGCTTTCTCGGTGCTAGGTTGGCGGTCGGCCTGATTCGAGGAGGGCACCCGCTCTAGTGCTGACCGCCAGTGTTGTCATCGTGCATGTCATTGCTTCCTTCGTTCTCATCGTGCTGATTCTTTTGCACAGTGGGCGTGGTGGAGGCTTGTCAGACATGCTCGGCGGCGCATCGGCCAGCGCAGCAGGCTCCACCGTTGGTGACCGAAACCTTGATCGGATCACGGTTGCCACGGCAGTGATCTTCGGCTTTACGACGGTCATTCTCGCTCTTCGGCTGCAGTAACCACCCCAGGCGGGATCCCATCCCCAGGAGGAATTTCACGTGCGACATTTCCGACGCAGCGCAGGCACTTTTGCGCTGACGCTCGTACTCGCCCTCGTTGCCGGAGCCTGTGGCTCCAGCAACTCGAACGACTCGGGTGGAGGTGACGACAAAACACCGGTCGAAACCGGCCTGAAGGAGCGCGCTGCAGGCGGCACCCTTGTCTACGGCGCCGATCAGGAGCCCACCGGCTTCAACGGAAGCACGTCGAAGGACAACGGCGCCTCGGTCAAGAACGTGATCGAGAACATCTTCTATTACGCCGTGAAGGCCAAGCCCGATTTCACGCTCGACTACGTCGGCCTCGAAGGCGAGCCCGAGGTTGTCGGCGAAGACCCGCAAGTCGTTGAGTGGAAGATCAAGAAGGAAGCGGTCTGGAGTGACGGCACGCCCGTCACCGTTGACGACGTGCAGTACTACTACGAGCAGACCATGAAGAAGGACGCCTCGAAGAAGTCCGACGAGAACCCCGACGGCTTCGCCAACGATGTGGCCAGTCGCGTCGGCTACGACCAGATCACCAAGTTCGAGAAGGTCAACGACAAGACGTTCCGGGCCACGTTTGATCCGGCCTACGGCGACTTCCGTGGACTGTGGTTCGACATCCCCCAGGCGGCCTTCATGAAGGCCCAGGACGGCGGTTGGGACACCGGTCTCGACGCCGATCCCGGCCCCTCAGCCGGCCCGTACAAGCTCAAGGAGTGGGTGAAGGGCCAGAGCCTGACCCTCGTTCCCAACGAGAAGTGGTGGGGCAAGGACAAGACCACGCTTGAGGCGATCATCTTCCGGTTCCTACCGGAGTCGACGACCCAGCCCGACGCCTTGCGTAACGGCGAGGTCGACATGATCTACCCGCAGCCCCAGACCGACCTGATCGCGCAGGTCGATGCCCAGTCCGACGTCCGCTCCGAGGTCGGCTTCGGTCCGGTCTTCGAGCACCTGACGTTCAACTTCAAGAACGAGTTCCTCAAGGACCCGGCCGTTCGCAAGGCCATCGCCGCGGGCGTGGACCGCAACGCGATCGTCGAAGCGATCATGAAGCCGTTCTCGTCGAAGGCTCAGCGCCTCGACAACTCGGTCATCGTGATCACGTCCCAGAAGGCTTACGCGGCCCACGGCAAGACGTATCAGAAGACCGATGTCGCCGCCGCGCAGAAGTTCCTTGAGGACGCTGGCTATGCCAAGGGCGCCGACGGGTTCTACGCCAAGGACGGCAAGACCGTCTCGATCCGCATCTCCACTACCTCTGGCAACCAGGCCCGCGAGCAGCAGGGCGAGCTGATTCAGAAGCAGTTGGAGAAGGTCGGCATCAAGATCGTCATCGACAACAGCCCGTCGAAGGTGCTGTTCGGCGAGCGTCTGCCTGCTGGCGACTTCGACATTGCCAACTTCGCATGGGTCGGCGGGGTGTTCCCCATCTCGGGCGCCAAGCAGATCTTCGAGACCGGCTCTGACTCCAACTACGGCAGTTACTCGAGCGCTGAGTTCGACAAGCTGGCCAAGGAGGGCGCAGCCGAACTCGACGAGACCAAGCAGCTCGCCATCGCCAACAAGATGGACGAGGCTCTGTGGAAGGACGTGCCGCTTCTGCCGCTGTACCAGAAGCCCACGTT
>JBPCMH010000500.1:0-10837 GCA_051002495.1 Acidimicrobiales bacterium | reverse complement strand
TCCCCTTCTACAAGCGCCCGGTGCCGCCGCTCTCCTACACCGATGGCGTGGTGACGATCAGGCGCCAGCACCTGGACGACCTCGACGCTGACCTCGAAGCCAAGGACGACGAGCAGATCGACTGGCTCTGGCTACCCGGACACCGCGAGTCGTGAGAGGCGATGACACCCACCGAGCAACGATCTCACTCCTTGGCCAATCTGCAGTCGAACGCCGACACATTCGGGCAGGGACCGAAGTGGATTTTCATCCGGCCCATCGCCGACGCGGGTATGTGTCCGGAGCGGTGCGGCTCGCGGTCCGCTTCCTCGGCGACCACACGAGCGTCCGACAGGTTCACATCGTCGTCGACCAGCGCAACACCCCATCGCTCCGCGTCGCCGCCGCGGTAGGTGCCACCGAAATTGAGCGCTTTGCCGGCGACGAGGGGCACGTAATGGTCAGGCACGTCCTCGCCATGTCCCCTCCCGAGCACGATGGGCAACAGCGCAGCTGATCCTGATCAGCCCCCGGGGCGCTCGTTCCAAGGGCCGCCGTCGGCTCGCGGCTCTTTCGGCAGTCCGAGCACTCGCTCTCCGATGATGTTGCGCTGCACCTGCGAGCTGCCCGCATAGATCGTGCCGGCCCGCGCGCCGAGGAACGTGGTGACCGCACCAGCCGAGGAGAGCGATCCGCCCTCATCCACGCCGATGGACCGGCCCCGCTCGCCGACGGGCGTCGTCGCGTCCAACCCGAGGATGTCGAGGCTCAGGTCGGTGATCACCTGGTGGTACTCGCTCCACACCAACTTGATGATCGACGACTCCGGTCCGGGTCGACCGCCGCCGAGGTTGGACGTGAGGGCACGCATGCCGAGATATCGAAGTACCTCGACCTTGCTGTGGGCCCAGGCCAGCTTTTGCCGGATCAAGGGGTCGTCGGCCTTTCCCCGTTCCTTGGCCAGGGCGATGATCTTGTCGAGTTCTCGCCGATAACCGATCGACAGCACGCTCGACCGACCGCCCCGCTCGAAGCCGAGGAGGGTGTTGGCCACCGTCCACCCCTGGTTGACCTCGCCGACGACGTGGTCCTTGGGGGTGCGGGCGTCGGTGAAGAAGACCTCGTTGAACAATGCCTCGCCGGTCATCTCCCGAATGGGCCGCACCTCGATGCCCGGTTGGTCCATGGGCACCAAGAAGAACGTGATGCCAGCGTGCTTCGTCTCGTCTGGTGACGTTCGGCCGAGCACGAAGATCCAGTTGGCGGTGTGGGCACCAGAGGTCCAGATCTTCTGGCCGTTGATCACCCACTCCTCACCGTCAAGAGTCGCCTTGGTGCCGAGGTTGGCCAAGTCGGATCCGGCGTTCGGCTCGCTGTAGCCCTGGCACCAGCGATCCTCGCCCGAAATGATGCGTGGCAGAAAGTGCCGCTTCTGCTCCTCGGTACCCCACACGATGATGGTGGGGCCGACCATGCCGATACCAAAGCCGTCGTTGCCTCCCTGGGTCGGCGCGCCGGCCTTGGCGAATTCCTCGGCCAGGATCACCTGTTCCATCGGGGTCAGGCCCGCACCGCCGTATTCGGTCGGCCATGCCACCGCGAGGAAACTGTTGTCGGCCAGCGTCCGACGCCAGTCGTCCATCCACGGCCCGCGCTGGTCTTTCGGCAGCGCTCCCATGCCGACCCAGTCGGCCGGCAGGTGCTCGGCGAGAAAAGCCTGCACCTTCTCCCGATAGACCTCGGCCTCCTGCGTGTATGTCGGGTCCATGGTCGCCTCCCCCTCGGCGCGCCGGACTGCGCTTCGCCCAGCGTAGGCAACGCCGGTCGGCCCCGCTCATGAGCGCCGTCACGGCCGCCGCCGTACGCTCTTGCTGCCGATCCCGTTCGTCACCGTCGGCCCGCGAAGGAAGCCAGGAGGACGCGCTCGTGTACAACGATGGGTCTCGGTCCCTACAAGATCGCTTCGACAGCCGCCGGATCGCCGATCGTCTCGAGCAAGTCACGGTGCACGATCGCTTCAACGACGGAGACAAGCAGTTCATCGAGCAGTCATCGATGTTCTTCCTGGCAACAGCAGACGCTGCGGGCTGGCCCGACTGTTCGTACAAGGGCGGCCTCCCAGGCTTTGTCCGGGTCGTCGACGACCAGACGCTCGCCTTCCCGTCGTACGACGGCAACGGCATGTTCCACAGCCTGGGCAACATCGTCGACAACCCGCGGGTCGGCATGTTGTTCATCGACTTCACCCATCCCAACCGAATGCGCGTTCAAGGATCAGCCACCCTGCATCACGATGCAACGTCGCTCGGGATGTTCGAGGGCGCGCAACTGGTCTGTCGGGTCGCGGTCGAACGCGTCTTCCCGAACTGCCCGCGCTACATCCACTCCATGCCCCTCACAGGGCACTCGGTGTATGCCCCCGCGCCCGGCCACACCCCGCCGGTACCCGAGTGGAAGCAGATGGACATCTTCCGCGACTACCTCCCAGATGCAGACATGGAGATCTCGTGATGGACGAACCAAGCCGAGCAGCCGCCGACGACGATGTCCGCCTCTTCGCGTTCAAGGCGTGGTCGCAGTATCAGGGCTTTCTGGTGTCGATGACCATGCACGCTGGGGTCGAGTTGGGCCTTTACGACGCAATGGTCGGAGAAGGCGCGGTCACCGCGACCGACCGCGCCGAGCGAACCGGCCTCGATGAGCGATGGGTCCTCGAGTGGCTGCGCGTTCAGGGTGCTGCAGGACTCCTCGACCACCTCGGCAGTGAGCAGTTCGAGTTGTCGGCCGCCGCGGCGATCGTGCTCAGCGATCCTGACTCACTCTTCTACGCCGGCAGCCCCTTCGCGACGTTGCCGATGCGCGCGGCCCGGATCGACGATCTCGTCAACGGGCTCCGTACCGGTCACGGCCGCTCGTATGACGATCACGGGCCCGCTGGCGCCGAGGCCGTCGAGGCCTTCTTCCGCAACTGGTACCGCCACATGCTGACCGCGGTCATGATCCCAGGCCTTCCTGGGATCGCTGACAAGCTCAGCGGCGGTGGCCGAGCCGCCGACATCGGCTGCGGATCTGGCGTTGCGCTCGTCGAGCTCGCCAAGGCCTACCCAAAGGCTGAACTCCACGGGTACGAGGTCTCGCCCCATGCACTCGATCGCGCCCGGGGAAATGCCGCCTCGGCAGACGTCGACATCGCTTTCCATCTCGTGGATGACGAGCCGCTGCCCAACGACGCCTCATTCGACCTGATCATGACCCTCGACTGCATCCACGACATGACCGACCCGGAACCTGTGATCGATCAGATCCGCTCGGCCATCAAACCGGACGGCACGTGGCTGTGGGCCGAGCCACGGGCATTTGCGACGTTCGAAGAGAACGTGGCCAACAACCCCATGGCCCCGCTGATGTACGCCACCTCGATGACGGCTTGTCTGTCGTCAGCCACCTCCGCGCCAGGGGGCCGCGGCTATGGCACGCTAGGCATCCACGAGGCTGAGGCACAGCGCTTGGCCACCAATGCCGGCTTCACCCGCTTCGAGCGCCGCGACTTCGGCAGTCCGGTCAACATGTTCTACGAGGTCGGGGCTTGAAGACTGCCTGGCGACACGTAAGTCCCGCGCCGGAGTAGAAATCTTCGACCGCATGTCGATTCAGCCCGAGCCCGTTCGTCGTAGGAGTGACAGTCTGGGGAAAGACGCCCCGGCGTACCGACAACACTGAGGAGCACAACATGCGCTACCTAGCACTCCTCTACAGCGACGAGACCGTCGAGGCCACCGAGCAAGACTGGGCCGACACCATGGCCGCTTACACCGCGTTCGGCGAGGCGGCCGGCGCCGCGGGGGTCATCGCGGGTGGCGACGCATTGCAGCCCACCAGCACCGCCACCACGGTGCGGGTCCGCAACGGCGAGACACTCACGACCGATGGGCCCTTCGCGGAGACCAAGGAGCAGCTCGGCGGGTACTACATGCTCACCTGCGCCGACCTCGACGACGCCATCAAGTGGGCCTCCCAGATCCCGGGCGCATCGATGGGATGCGTCGAGGTCCGACCGGTGATTGAGTTCGACTGACCCAGTCGGCACCCCGGCTCGACCGGACCACCATCGAGCCAGTCTTCCGTCGGGAGTGGGGCCGGTCGGTGGCCACGCTCATCCGGCACCTCGGCGATGTCGAACTCGCCGAGGAGTCGGTACAGGACGCCTTCGTGGCGGCCCTTGGGCGGCCTAGAAACGCCGGAGATCGCCAGGGCGTTTCTGGTTCCCGAACCGACAATGGCCCAGCGCCTGGTACGAGCGAAGCGCAAGATCCGTGACGCGGCCATCCCCTATCGAGTGCCGCCCGACCACGAGCTCACCGATCGCCTGCCCGCGGTCCTCGCCGTCGTCTATCTGATCTTCAACGAGCGCTACCTGGCCACGGCCGGAGCCGACCCAGTTCGCCAGAGCTTGTGTGAGGAGGCCATCGGCCTAGCCCGGGTTCTCGCCGAATTGATGCCCGACGAGCCCGAGGTGCTTGGCCTCCTCGCACTGCTGATCCTCCAGCACGCCCGCTACCCCGCCCGCTTCGACGCCGACGGGTCGCTGGTGCTTCTCGCGGAGCAGGACCGGACGACATGGGGCCACGAACTCATCGCGGAGGGAGCCAACCTCGTCGAGCGTGCCCTGACCCGCCGCATGCCCGGTCCGTATCAACTGCAGGCAGCCATCGCCGCGGTCCACGACCTCGCCCCTACCGCCGACGACACCGACTGGGAGGAAATCGCGGGGTCATATGCCACCTTGGCTTCGTTGGCTCCGTCCCCGGTCGTGGCGCTCAACCACGCGGTTGCGGTGGCCATGGCCGATGGCCCGAGCGTTGGCCTCGAAGCGATCGACCGCCTCGTCGATGACCTCGACGACTACCACCTGTTCCATGCGGCGAGAGCCGATCTGCTCCGACGCCTAGAGCGGCGCGACGATGCCGCGGTCGCCTATCGACGGGCGATCGAACTCGTCAGCAACCCCGCAGAGCGAAACTTCCTGGAGGCCCGGCTGACCGAGGTCACATCAAGGGCTTGAGCCCTGGGTGCCTGTGCGCAGCAGGCACATCACCGGGCATGGGGTCACCCGTCGTGGGCCGTCGGCGTGTCGCCGCGACCGAATCGGAACACGTCCGGGATCCTGACCTCGTGCCCTGGGGACAGCTCCGGTAGGTCGTCCTCGGCGAACCAGCCAACGTCGATGCACTCGGGCATCACTTTCGGTTCGACGGCCGGGTCAAGCGCCTCGCAGACGAACACCAGGTGGAGAAGGTGAAACGGGCCGTGCTTCTTCTGCCGTCGATTGTCGTATATCCCGACAAGCCCGGTCGCTTGGCAAGCCACCCCGGTCTCCTCGAACACCTCGCGACATGAGCCCTCGGCTGCTCCCTCTCCCACCTCCAACAGCCCGCCCGGGAGCGCCCACAATTTGTTGTCGGCCCGTCGAATCAGCAACAGACGCCCGGTGGCGTCGAACACCGCCCCTTCGCCGGCGAGCACGGGCGACATGGCGATCGGTCGGGCCTCGAACGCCGCTTCGATCGCGGCGGCATCTTCATTGATCGCCAGCGCCGCGGCCTCCGCGGCCAGCCTGCGGATGCGCTCGTAGCGGTGCTCGTCGTAGACTTTCTTCTCGCGGGTCGCGTAGATCAGTCCCTCGGCCGCGATCGAACGAAGCTCGTCGGCGATCAGGGCCAACCGCGCCGCCGGCGTGTTCGCGTCGACGGCATCGCCCTCGACCGGCGTCAAAGACCAAGGCCGAATCGGGTAGCGAGATCCTTGACCGTTGTCGGGGTGAGGCGGTCGGCGATTCGGAGCAACTGCGCGTCGTATCCCACCAGGTACCGAGCCCGAGGGAAGGTCGCGGTCAGAGCTTTCACGATGACCTTGGCGACGCCCTTTGGATCGCCCATGAGACGTGCGAACATGCGCTGGCCGGCCATCGACCGCTGGTAGGCCGAGACGAAGCGAGAGCCCTCAGCCTCCCGTTTCGCCACGTCGCGCTCCATGTCCTCCCAGATTCCGGTCTTGAAGCCCCCGGGTTCGACCAGCGAAACATGAATGCCATCGCCCGCTACCTCCACCCGCATCGCATCGGAGAGCGCTTCGAGTGCGTGCTTGGCTCCCGCGTAATGGCCGGCGAACGGCGACGCGGTCAACCCTGCAATCGAGGAGATGTTGACGATCCGACCGTCCTTCTGCTCCCGCAGTTGCGGCAAGGCCAATCGAGCCAGACGGACGGGCGCATGAACCATCGTCTCGAAAAGGTGACGGGCGTCGTCGTCTGAGACGTCCTCGATGGCGCCGACGAGGCCGTAGCCGGCGTTATTGACCAACCCGTAGAGGTGCAGGCCGTGGATGACGCGCTCGCACTGCTCGGCATCGGTGACGTCGAGCAACACCGTCTCCACCTCGACGCCAGCCTCGGCAGCCGCCTTGGCCACCACATCGGCCTTCTCCTCCGAGCGCACCGACCCGACGGAGTGGAAGCCGGCCTTGGCCACCTCGATAACGGTGGCCAAGCCGATGCCCGAGTTTGCTCCGGTGGTGAGGACGGTTCGTTCAGGCATGGAATGCGCTCCCGGCTGGGTCGGTTGATTCGCCTTACGGCGGTGTTCCCACTGCTGACCACCATCATGCCGTGACGAATGACACGTTGAATGGCCTGGTGGTTTCAGGACCCAACACCGATACCCTCCCCTCACCCCATGCACCCCTCCTCCGCCCTCTCCCGCCGCATCTCCACGCCGATGCTGGCGGCCGTGGTCGCGGTGGTGCTTTGGGGGATCGGTCCACTGTTCGTCAAGGCTTCGGATCTTCCCGGCTTCACCGTCGCGCTCTACCGGCTGCTGATCGGGGGCGCCTTGATGACCGCGCTCCTCTACGCCAGGGGAGGTCGGCTGCGCGGCGAGGCGTTCCGGGCCTCGTTGCCCGGCGGGGTCGCCTTCGGCGTCAACATCCTGTTCTTCTTCACCGCGGTCAAGCTCACCAGCGTCGCCGACGCCACCATCATCAGCGCCCTCCAGCCGGCCTTCCTCCTTCTTCTCGTCGGACCGCTGTTCGGGGAGAAGGTGCGGCTTGCGGTCGTGGCGTGGACCGCGATCGCCCTCGGCGGCGTCGCCCTCGTGGTCTACGGCGCCGGGGCCGGCACGCGCACCCTCCTCGGCGATCTGCTCGCTGTCGGCGCCCTGCTCACATGGGTCTGGTACTTCGTCGCATCGAAGCAAGCCAGGGCGCGCATCGGCGCGCTGGAGTACCAGGCATCGCTGCTCCTGGTGTCGACCGCCGTGGTGCTCCCGGTCATCGCGCTGAGCGACAACCCATTGGTATTGCGCGAACCTCGCCACTTGGCCGTGTGTGTCGCGGTGGCCGTTGTTCCCGGCGGCGGCCATCTGCTCATGAACTACGCCCACGGCCAGATCAAGCTCACCGTGGCCTCTCTGCTCACGCTGGCCACGCCCGTCGTCGCCACGGTCGGCGCGGCGGCGTTCCTGTCCGAGTCGATCCGGCCGCTGCAGATCGTTGGCGGACTGATCGTGTTGACATCGCTCGCCGTTGTCATCCTGCGCATGGCCCAGACCCGAGTGGTCGCACCTGACGATCCCGCACCCGACCTCGAACCCGATCAGGCCGTGGTGCCTTAGCGACCGTCCCTTAGCCGGCGAACAGCTCGGCGATCTCGACCAGCTTGGGGTCGACGGTCTTGAGTTTGGTTACGGCTTCGGTGAGCGAGACCCGCACGATGTCGCCGTTCTGGAGGGCGACCATCTGCCCGAAATCGCCGTCGTGTACCGCGGTGATGGCCTCGATGCCGAACCGGGTGGCGAGCACGCGATCGAACGCGGTTGGCGTGCCGCCCCGCTGTATGTGGCCGAGCACGGTGACCCGGGTCTCGAAGCCGGTTCGCTTCTCGATCTCCTCAGCCAACGCCTGGCCGACGCCTCCGAGGCGCACGTGTCCGAACGCGTCGACCTCGCCCGACTGGAGCACCATTGACCCCTCCTTCGGCGTCGCCCCTTCCGCCACCACCACGATGGACGCATAGCGACCCTTCTCGTGACGCCGCTTGAGCGACTCGGAGATCTCCTCGATGTCGAAGGGCTCCTCCGGAACAATCACCGTGGCGGCGCCGCCGGCAATACCCGCGGAGGTGGCTATCCATCCGGCATGGCGACCCATCACCTCACAGACGAGCACCCGATCATGAGACTCCGCCGTGGTGTGGAGCCGGTCGATGGCATCGGTCGCCACCTGCACCGCGGTGTGGAAGCCGAAGGTCAACTCGGTGGCCGACAGGTCGTTATCGATGGTCTTGGGGCAACCGATGACCGAGACGCCCTCGGCGTGAAGCTTGTGGGCCACCCCAAGCGTGTCCTCGCCGCCAATAGCGATCAACGCGTCAATGCCCGCGGCCACGAGGGTTTTCTTGCAGGCCTCGACGCCACCGTCGACTTTATAGGGGTTGGTCCGCGATGAGCCGATGATCGTGCCGCCCTTCGGCAGGATGCCCCGGCATTGCTCGATGTTGAGCGGCGTGGTCTCGTTGTCGATCACGCCACGCCAACCGTCGAGGAAGCCGACGATCTCGTCTCCGTAGACCTTCTCGCCCTTGCGGACAACGGCACGGATCACTGCGTTCAGTCCCGGGCAATCGCCGCCACCGGTGAGTACTCCGACTCGCACTGTGTGTCTCCCAACGTCGAGGGCTCGCGACTGCCCACGCTAGCGAGCCGCGCCGTCGCTCCCGGGTCCCGGCCTGCGCGTCGGCCACCATTTCAATGACTCGGCCTCCTGGGTGCATCGGCGCCCGGTCGATCAGATCGTGGTGCTCGCGCCTGCTTCGGGCTCAAAGGGCTGGATGGGCCTTGCGCGCCGGACGGAAGTCAGCATCGACGCCTAGGTGCACCTTCACGGCCCCATCCTCGAACCAACAGCCGCCGCGCTTGGCCAGATTTGGCGGCTTCGGCACGTGCCGGATGCCGAGCAGTCCCTCATAGAAGGCGACCGCCTCGGGCTCCCGGTCCGCTGGCATGGCGAGCTGCACGTGGTCAAGGCCGACGATGGGCATGCTCAGCCTTTGCTCGGCCTGAACCGATACAGGCGGGCACCGTCTTCGCCTTCTTCGATGACGACCTCGACCGGCTGGCCGATGCTCACCGCGTCCGGACCGACGTCGACCAAGTTCGTGAGCACCCGCGGGCCTTCGGCCAACTCGACGTAGGCGGCGACATACGGCACCGACTCGTCCCACGGCCCCCTTCCCTTGCGAATGACGGTGAACGAGTACACCGTTCCCTTGCCCGAGGCTGGAACCCACTCGATGGTCTCAGTCGACGCGCAGCCTGCACAGAAGCCACGTGGGTACCAGATCACCGTCGAGCACTCGCGGCAACGTGCCAGCACGAACCGACCATCGGCGATGGCGTCCCAGAACGGACGGGTTTCGCTGGTGACGGTCGGTCGAGTGACGGGCAAGGTTGCCGGTCGGACCTCAGTCATGCCTCGGCCTCAGCGAACTCGGCCTCCGCGAACGGGGCCTCCGCGAACGGGCCAGCCGACGTCATGCGTCGTCCTGTCCAAGGATCAGCGTGGCCGACCCCATCCGAGTCGAGAGCGACCCGCCGGTGCCGTGGGCCAACGCGATCTGACAGTCGGCCACCTGCACCTCCGGCTTCGCCTCGCCCCGCAGTTGCCGCACAGCCTCGATCACCTTGGTTATGCCGCCTCGGTTGGCTGGATGGTTGTTGCACAGGCCACCCCCATCGGTATTGAACGGCAGGCGGCCATGCGGGGCGACCAGCGCGCCGTCGAGCACCCACCGCCCGCCGTCGCCCTTGGCACAGAACCCCAAGTCTTCGATGGTCTCGAGCACCGTGATGGTGAACGAGTCATAGATCGATGCGTAGTCGATGTCGTCGTGGCTCACTCCGGCCTCGGCAAAGGCCAGCGGGCCCGACCACACCGCCCCGGTGTAGGTGAGGTCGACCCGTCCGTTGTCGGTGTGCTTTGGTGCCTCGCCATGGCCGAGTATCTTCACGGTGCTTCGGTCGAGGGAGTTGGCCACCTCTGGGCTCACCACCACCAGCGCGCCACCGCCGTCGGTGACGACGCAACTGTCGAGGCGATGCAGCGGATCGCAGATCATCGGCGAATCGAGGACCTCATCGACGGTCACCACCTTCGGCAAGAAGGCGTCGGGGTTGTACTGAGCGTGCAGTGAAGCCGCCACCTTGATCTCGGCTAACTGCTCGGCGGTGGTGCCGAACTCATACATGTGGCGCTGGGCGGCGAGCGCATAGTTGCCCACCGCGCCCGGGATCCCCCATGGGTACTCAAATGCCCCCTCGGGCGGGCCCTCGCCTCCCCCGCCACCGCCGCGGCCGCCGAACCCGCGCGACTGGCGCGGTTTGCCGGCCAGGGTGATCAAGGCCACCGAGCACTTGCCCGCGGCAATCGCTGAGGCGGCATGGCCGACATGGCACAGATAGGACGATCCGCCGGTCTCGGTGGAGTCAGTCCAACGCAGTCGAAGACCGAGGTAGTCGGCCATCGACAGCGCTCCCATGCCGGGTGCGCTGCCGTCGCAGAAGTAGGCATCGACGTCGACGAGCGACAGGCCGGCATCGGCCAACGCACCGACGGCCACCTCAGCGTGGATCTGGGCCACCGTCCGATCGGGGATGTCGCGCCGGGGGTGTTCGTAGGCACCGGCGATAAAGGCCTTGCCCCGGATGCTCACGGGTGGCCGTCTTCGTCGTGGGCCGTGTCGTCGTCGGCGCGGGCAGCGTCGGCTGCGAGCTCGGCCGGACCACGAGTGAGCACCACGACCTCCCGT
>JBPCMH010000499.1:0-5529 GCA_051002495.1 Acidimicrobiales bacterium | reverse complement strand
CCGATAGCGCCTGGGCGAGGGGGAACGGTTCGATCCAGCCGGGCAGGTTCGGCGCGGTGCGAACCACGCCGTCGACAATCATCCCCGGTGCACCAACCCCAAGCCGGCCGCCGTCAAAGCCAAGCTCGCCGACCACCTCAACGATGGCGTCAACCACAGCCAGCGGGCCGCCCAGCGTCGGCGTCTTCGTCTTGGCTTCGGCCCCGACGTCGTCGCCGTCGAGGCGGACGCCGTAGATCTTCGTGCCGCCGAGATCGATCCCGACCGTCTGGTCAGCCATCGTCAGGCTGGCGCTGCTTCGGTCTCTTCCTCGTAGCCGAGATCCCAATCGATCATCAGCAGTTCGCGCTCGGCGTCGCGGTTGACGCGCTCACGATTGCGGCGGAACTGGGGATCGTGCGGCGGGAGCAGGATAAGACGGGCCAGGACCCGCTGGCGGTACTCCTCGATCAGCGCCCGGTCACCGAAATCGGACTGCACCTCCCAGTGCGGCGCGACCGGACCGAGATACACAATGCGGACGTGACCGCGGGGCGGTTGCTGCTCAACTGCTTCAGGCGACTGGGCCATGACACTCCTCCTGGGACCGGACCAGCCTACTGGTCGTCGGCACTGGCCCTCGAAGCGAGGGTGACAGAGATCGTCAGTCGCTCATCGCCCCGGATGACAACGATCGCGGTGCGCTGCCCCGGTTTGAACTGTCGGACGGCCAAGATCAGCGCCGTCGCCGTCCGGATGTCTCGCTCGCCGAACCGAACGACAACGTCGTTGCGTCGGAGCCCGGCGACAGCAGCCGCGGAGTCAGGCTGCACGCTGGTCACAACCGCGCCAGAGGTGGCCGGCGTCTCGACGCGGAGGCTCGGTGTGAGCGTGGCCACGTTCACCCCAAGGAAGGCCGTCGATTCCGGCACGCGGCCACCGTTGCGCAGCACGGGCAAGATGTCCTTGGCCGTGTCGATAGGGATGGCCAAGCCGATGCCCTCGGCCAGCGAGCCGCCAGCGCCGCGAATGACCGCGGTGTTCACGCCGATGACCTCGCCCCTCGCGTTCACCAGCGGCCCGCCTGAGTTTCCTTGGTTGATGGCGGCGTCGGTCTGAATGAGGCCATCGCCGATTTCATCGATCGAGCGGTCGGTGGCGGAAACGATGCCGGTGGTGACGGTTGGGCCGCCGAGCAACGCCAGCGCGTTGCCAATGGCCACCACGCTGTCACCGACCCTGAGGTCAGTTGAGCTGCCGAGTGCGACGGTTGGCAGGTTCTCGGCGCCCTCGATCCTGATGAGGGCGAGATCGACGGCTGCGTCGCTTCCGACCAACTTCGCCTTTCTGGGTTCGACGTCGCCCAGCAGGTGCACCTCGATGCTTGTCGCACCCTCCACCACGTGGGCGTTGGTGAGCACATCCCCATCCGACGTCACGACCATGCCGCTGCCGGCGCCCTGCCCTTCCGACGACCGCGCCGTGACCGATACGACGGCCGGCTCAACCCGTTGCAGCAGCGATTGGATGTCGAGGGCGGGGCCATCGAGAGAAACGTTGGTGCCCGGCGCCGAGCCTTCGTACCGGACGATGAGCGTGGTCGATTGTCCCCGGACGACGGCGGTGACGCCGCCGCCGATCAACGCGCCGATGAGCGCGGCCAACAGAACGGTGATCAGCCCACCCCGTGGTCCGGACCGCGACGGCGGAGCGGCGGGGACGGGTGGATCCGCGACGAGGCTTGGATCCGAGACGATGCCGTCGTCGGCCCCGTCGTCGGTCACAACGACACCTCCACGAGCACGACCGGCATACCTTCATTACCACGACCGGCACACGTCCAAGAGCGCGATCGGCTCCGGAGACCGATCGAGGGAACTATTTGGCGCTCCGCGGCGTCAAACCAATCAACCCGACCGAGGTGGTCTGCATGAATGCAAACTGGATGGACGACGGAATGTGCCGAGACCTCGACCCCGCCATCTTCTTCCCCAGTGACGGGGTAGGCGTCGAGATCGCGCGAACAATTTGCGGCGAATGTCCGGTCCGCGACGAATGTCTGGAGTTCGCGCTTCGGAACCGAATCGATCATGGTGTGTGGGGCGGCGCGTCGGAGCGGCAGCGGCGACGCGTCCTCCGCAGCCGACGACTGGCCAAGGCCTCGACGGTCGACTAGCCCTCGGACTTCGGGGCTTCGGTGGCCGCCTTGTCTTCCTCGCCGCCGTCGCTAAGCCCGTCCTTGAACTCCTTCTGAGCCTGGCCGAGCGAACGGGCCAACTTCGGCAACTTGGCGCCGCCGAAGAGCAGCAGCACGACAAGCAGCACCAAAAACAGTTCCGTGGGTCCAATGCCCATGACGACTCCTCAGTCCTGTGCGGCCGCCAACAGCGACAGCACATCAGGTTCTCCTGCTTCAAATGGTAGCGCCCCTGGGCTGGCTATGAACATCGACACGCCCAGGTCGGCCCACACCGCCAACTGCTCGCTGACCTGAGCGACGGTGCCAACAAGCCGCCCCTCACGCCATTGATCGAGGCCGTCGGTCACCGCGCCCGGGGGAGCGGACCCGGCCATAGCCTCGAAACGAGAGCGGAGATCCTTCTCGTTGTCTCCGATCAGCGTGAACAGTCCGACCGACCGGAAGATGGCCCCCGGATCGCGATCGGCGGCCTCGCACGCCTGCTCAAAGACCCCGAGTTGCGCGCGGTAGTCGTCCGGCGTTGATTGCCAGGCCACGTTCCAGCCATCGGCGACCCGCGCCGCGACCGATACCGCGGCCGGGCTCTTGCCACCGACCCAGATCGGCGTGGCGGCACCGCGCAGTGGTGGAGACCCGAGCGGCGGTCCATCACCTGCCCATATGGCCTTGATCTCGGCCACCGCTGACTCCAACGCCTGCATGCGCAGATCGAACGGCACGAAAGGCACGCCAGCTTCGACAAACTCGTCGCGGTGCCACCCCGCTCCGAGACCTGCGATCAGCCGACCGCCAGCAATCACATCCAGGCCGGCGAGATTCTTGGCCAGCCAGCCGATCGGCCGAAGTGGCGCACAACTCACCAGGATGCCGAGCCGTACGTTTGGGTCGATCGTGGCGAGGGCGGCCAAGCCGATGATCGGATCGACCCCACGGTGTCGACCAGCAGGCGCGCCGTACTTCTCGACGGACATGAACAGATGATCGGCAAGGAAGACCGCGTCGAACCCGGTGCGGTAGGCGGCCTCGGTCGCGCGCACGGTCGTCTCCCATGGGGGCATGCCCCCTGGCTTCGAATAGTCGAACTGCGGCAGTGCGAGGCCCAACTCCATTCCCGCCAGGCTACGGCGGTGTGCCAGCGTGGAGCCATGCTCGAGGCGGTCATCAACATCAGCGAAGGCCGCGACCTCGACACGGTCCGGGGCATCGGTGCCGCGGCGGGCGACCACCTGTTGGATGTCCATAGTGATGCCGACCATCACCGATCCGTGCTGACGATTGCCGGTCCCGATATCGAAGCCAGGGCGCTCGCCGTCGTGTCCCGAGCCATCGCCGGGATCGACCTGCGCACCCATCTCGGCGTGCACCCCCGCGTCGGGGCCGTCGACGTGGTGCCCATCGTGCCGATCGGTGAGGCGACCATGACCGATGCGCTGGCCGTCCGGAACAACCTGGCGCGGGCCATCGCTGACTTCGGCGTGCCCGTCTTCCTCTACGGGCCAGAGCGATCGCTACCCAACATTCGCCGCACCGCTTTCACCGACCTGGCTCCGGACTACGGACCGGCTCAGCCCCATGTCACCGCGGGCGCGGCCTGTGTCGGTGCGAGACCGTTGCTGGTGGCCTACAACGTCTGGTTGGAGCCCGCCGCCACCGTGGCCCAGGCCCAAGCGATCGCTCGGTCGCTCCGAAGCGACGCCGTGCGGGCGCTCGGTCTGGAGGTTGGAGGACGTGCTCAGGTGTCGTGCAACCTCATCGCCCCGAGCCGCGTCGGCCCCGATGCTGTGGTCGATAGCGTCGCTTTACAGGCAGCGGTCGCGGGCACTGAGCTCGTAGGTCTGATCCCCGCCGCCGTCCTCGAATCGATCGATCCAGCACGTTGGGCTTCACTCGACCTCCACCCGTCGAAAACGATCGAGGCCCGCCTCAGAGAGACGGGCCTCGATGGGGGAAGATTTCAGGTGCGCCCTGAGCCGCAATAGTGCCGAACCGGTCGTGGGGACTCCGGCACCACTGCGAGCGCAGGGTTGTGGGGTCACGCGGTGGCGGCCCCGTTGCGACGGGCCAGCGCCCGGGCTCGGCGAATGCGCCGCCGCTCCCGCTCGCTCATGCCGCCCCAAATGCCGAATTTCTCGCCATTAGCTAGTGCGTATTCAAGGCAGTCGTCTTTGACGGTGCAGCCTCGACACACCTCCTTGGCCTCTCGTGTTGACGCGCCCCGCTCCGGAAAGAACAGGTCGGGATCAACGCCCAAGCAGTTGGCCTGTAGCTGCCAGCTGCGATCTTCTTGTAGGAACTTGTGCATGGACAGTTCCATCGGTGGCCTCCCCTCGGCGTATAGCACCGATGTAATTACAACGGTGTGATCATCCCCCCATCTGGCCAAGAATGCAAGTGGGAGAACGAATTTCCTTCGAACGGACCAGATCGTCCTGGTCAGCGCGGTGCCCGAGGGACCCGCGAAAGCCGCATTCAGGGCTCCCACCAGCGGGTTGGCCAGCGTCAGCCGGCGCGACGGGCTCGGCCGCCCCGTTGCACACGCTTCTGCTCGATGAAGTCGACCAGGACGTAGTCGCCGAGCGTCTCCGGTGTGGTGAAGAACGCCCGTCCCCCATTCAGCTTGGTCAACTTCTCAACGAAGTCGCGTAGGTAGCTGGTCGCGTCAAGCATGAAGGTGTTGATGCGGATCCCGTCACGGGTGCACCTGGCCACCTCGTTCAACGTTGCGTCGACGGTCTCACGCACCGGCGGATAGTTGAAGAACACATCGCCGCCAGGAAGGATGTGAGCGGTGGGCTCGCCGTCGGTGATCATGATGATCTGCTTCGTGCCGGTCTCACGGCCGAGCAGACGGCGGCTGATTTGGAACGCGTGCTGCATGTTGGTTCCGTAGACGAAGTCCCACGACACCTCGGGCAGCTCCTGGGCCTTCAACTCTCTGGCCACTTCGCTGAAGCCGACGATGCAGAGGAAGTCGCGCGGGTACTGCGTCGAGATCAGCGAGTGGAGTGCCATCGTGACCTTCTTGGCCGCCAAGAAGTTGTCGCGCATTGGCATCGAGAGTGACAAGTCGAGCATGAGCACCGTCGAGGTGCGCGTGAGCGTCTCGGTTCGCTCGATCTCGAAGTCGTCCGGCTGCAGGCGGACCGGGGTTCCCCCGCCGGTTCGACGGATCGCGTTTCGGACGGTTCGCTCGATGTGCAGGTTGAACGGATCCCCGAACTCGTACGGCTTGGTCTCATAAGCCCGCTCGTGGCCAGCGCCGACCGGATCGACCTGGTGACGGCCCAACTGGTCCTTGGTCAGCTTCTTGAACAGGTCGGAGAGCGCGTTCTGGCCGATCTTGCGCAAGC
>JBPCMH010000498.1:0-10645 GCA_051002495.1 Acidimicrobiales bacterium | reverse complement strand
CCGTCGTCCAGGGACGGGTCGGGTGCGAAACCGGCTGGCACCGTGGCGCTGTTGCCGTGGAGCCCGGGCTCAACCCCCACCACAAGCGGAGGGTCGGCCAGATCGATAATCGCCCGTCGCTCTCGGTCGGGTAGCCGATAGGAGATGGGCTGAGGTGTGGCCCCCAACTTCCAGATCGCTAAGGCCGCGGTGTAGAACTCGATCCCGTTCGGAAGGCCAATCGTCACCAAGTCGTCCTGGCCCACCCCGAGGGCTTCATAAGCCCTGGCCAACCGGTTCGAGCGACGTTCCAGCTCGCCCCGGCTGATGGTGGTCTCCTCGCCCGTCGCCGGCACGACTTCGGTCACAGCCTGCTTGTCCGGCGCGCGCTCGGCCCACAGCCTGAACGCGGCCCCAACCGGCATCACTGCCACCGCCCACCCCCGACGTGCATTGTCGTACCAACCCGCATCCTCACGCGAAGGAGCAGGTGCCCTGGTCGATGACGGTGTCGCCGTTCTGGGTCACGGTCTTGAACATCGCCTGGCCGCCATCGATCCACATCTGGACGCTCAGGGTGTCACCTGGCATCACCGGCTTGGAGAAGCGACCAGACATGCCCTTGAACTTCGTCGGGTCGGAGTCGCACAGCGCATGCAGCAGGGCGCGCCCTGTGAAGCCGTAGGTGCACAGCCCATGCAGGATGGGCTTGGGGAATCCGGCCAGCTTGGCGAACTCCGGATCAGAGTGAAGCGGGTTGCGGTCGCCGTTAAGTCGGTAGAGCAACGCTTGGTCGGCCCTCGTCTGATAGGTGACTTCCTTATCGGGGCCGCGATCGGGATAGTCGAGCTTTTCTGACGGTCCCCGGTCACCGCCGAATCCGCCCTCGCCCCGGATGAACACCTGCGACTGGAGGCTGAACAGTGGCTCATCACCGTCGGCCAGCACCGACTCGGACTCACTGGCGATGACCGCGCCAGAGCCCTTGTCGTAAACACCTGTGACCCGGCCGCGACTCTTGATGTGCCCCTCGACAGGCAGCTCTTGATGAACTTCGAGGGTGCGTCCGCCATCCACCAACATGGCCGGGTTAAAGGTGCCGATGTTACGCATTCCCCCACCCGCCCCGCCCACGATGACAGCCAACGTAGGCAGCACCCGCTGCTGTACGTCCTTGGAGTTCTCGGTCGTGAACTCCAACTCGTTGCCAGTGGGGTCCTCCACGCCGGCCCCGACGCCAAGCGCGTAGAGCAGCGCGTCCTTGGATGACCACTTGCGCTCGGTCCACTCGCTCCACTCGCCGGTTACGGCATCAGGGTTGATCGGCATCTGCACTCACTTCCTATCCGGTGATGTTGTTCTCTGACGTTGTTGGTCTTGGCGTCGGCGTGCTCAGACGAGCGCGTTACGTGCGCATTGATGCGTTCGGACGGGCGTCGGCCACCAGTTTCGGCACGATGTCGCCCAGCTCGGCCGGGTCCCAGCGGTCGTCCTTCTCCGCCGTCGGTCCTCGCTCCCATCCCTGCGCAACCGACAACCGACCGCCGGAGGTCAGGAACACCCGTCCCGTCACATCCTTCGACTCCGATGAGCCGAGCCACACGACGATGGGAGCGATGTTGTCGGGCGACGAGGAATCGAAGTCCTCAGGCTTGCGCTCGGCTGCCCGAGCACCCATTCCGAGATTCTCGGTCATGCGGGTGAGTGCGCCGGGGGCGATGGCGTTTACCGTCACGCCGTAGCGCGAGAGCTCATGGGCCGCGATGACTGTGAAGGCTGCGATACCGGCCTTCGCCGCGCCGTAGTTGGTCGGGCCCGGGTTGCCGAAGATTCCCGACGTCGACGAGGTGTTGATGATGCGGGCGTCGTTCGTCTCGCCGGCCTTCGTGCGCTCCCGCCAGTACGCCGCGGCCCACCGGGCGGGAGCGTACGTTCCTTTGAGGTGCACATGGATGACCGCGTCCCACTCCTCCTCGGTCATGTTGACCAGCATCCGATCCCGGAGGATCCCGGCGTTGTTCACCAGTACATCGAGGCCGCCGAAGGTCTCGATGGCCATGTTGATCAGTCGCTGAGAGCCTTCCCAGTCGGCGACGTTCTCTGCATTGGCCACCGCTTCGCCGCCCATATCCTTGATCTCCTGGACAACGGCCTCGGCTGGCTCGGACGACAAGCCGCTGCCATCGACGTTTCCCCCAAGATCGTTGACGACCACCTTGGCCCCCTGCGCTGCGAACTCCAACGCGTGAGACCGGCCAATGCCGCGGCCTGCCCCGGTGACGATGACGACTCTTCCTTCGCAAATACCCATGTCAGCTCTCCCCGTTTGTGCGGTAACGATCGCGCAACCAGCGCTTGTAGATCTTGCCGTTGTCCTGCCGCGGCAGCTCGTCGATGAAGTCGACGGCACGCGGGCACTTGTAGTGGGCGAGGCGTTCCCGGCAGAAGGCCACCATCTCCTTGGCCAGCTCATCCGAGCGCTCGATGCCGGTCTTGAGCTCGACGACCGCCCGCACCTCCTCGCCCCATTCCTCGTTCGGGATCCCGATGGTGGCAGCGTCACCGACTGCTGGATGCGTCAGCAGGATCGCGTCGACCTCGGCTGGATAGATGTTCACGCCACCGGAGATGATCAGGTTCGCGCTTCGATCGGTCAGATACAGGTAGCCGTCATCATCCATGTAGCCAACGTCGCCCAGAGTGAAATAGTCACCTCGATATGACGACGAGGTCTTCTCGGGGTCCTTGTAGTACTCGAACTTCCCGGTGGCTGGAGACTTGAGGTACACCTGACCGATCGCGTTGGCCGCCACGGGGTTGCCTTCGTCGTCGCCGACCATGACCTGGCCCTCTGGGTTGGGCTTGCCGACCGTTCCGGGCCGGGTCAACCACGTGTTCGAGTCAACGAACGTGCCGAGGCCTTCCGTGGCGGCGTAGTACTCGAGCACGATCGGGCCAAGCCAGTCGATGAGTCGCTGCTTGACCGGGACTGGACACGGTGCGGCGCCGTGGATGATGAAGCGAAGGGTCGACACGTCGTATTTGGCGCGCACGTCATCGGAAAGCGAGAGCAGACGATGAAACATGGTGGGCACCATGTGCGTGTGGGTGATCTTGCGCTCCTGGATGAACCGCAGCGTGTCCTCGGCGTCCCACCCGTCCATGAGCACCACACCACACCCGTAGGCGAGGGGCGCGTTCAAGGAGAAGGCCAGCGGCGCGGCGTGGTACAGCGGGCCGGTCACCAGGTGGCGATCGTTTTCGTCGCGGTAGCCGTAGATGTTCACCGCGGTGACCGTGGCCGGCGATGCGGGCGGCCGGTACACGCCCTTGGGTCGCCCGGTCGTGCCTGAGGTGTAGAGCATCGAACCCCCCACGCTCGGGTCGACGATGTTGCTGGCCTCCTGGCCCTCGATGACCGACTCGAAGGCCTCGAACCCAGCGAGCGCGCCGCCAATGGAGACCCTGATCTCGGCCTGAGGCGCACCAGAGACGGCGCCGGTGGCCGTGTCACCGATCCGCGCATCGCAGACCAGCGCCTTGGCCTCACAGTCGCCAACGATGTACGCGGCCTCTTCGCCCGTCAGGTGCCAGTTCACCGTGGTCAGCCGCCACCCGGCGCGCTGACACGCGGCCCAGGCCACGACCCATTCCGGCCGGTTGCGGCCGATTATGGCAATCGAGTCGCCGGCGGCGAGACCGCGGGAGCGGAGGCCCCGAACGAACTGATTGGTTTGGGCGTTCAACTCGGCGAACGTGAGGTCGCCGAACTCGGAGATGACGGCTGGCGTGTCGGGTCGATCGGCAGCCCAGTGGGCCACCAACATGCCGACCGCGGCGGCCTGCAGTCGGGGATCGTCGGTGGCGGTGTCGGTCACGCCTTTGACCCCTCCTTCGGCGCATTCCCATCGGCTGGCTTCTCTCGCTTCTCGGCTGATGGCTCCTTGGGAAGACCGAGAACCCGCTCGCCGACGATGTTGCGCTGCACCTGCGCCGTGCCGCCCCAGATCGTGACCGAGCGGGTGGATAGGAAGTTGGTTTGCCACTTGTCGGGGTTGTACTCCGACGACTTCTGCTCGGGCATGACCATGGCGTCGGCGCCCTGGATGTTCATGATGATCTCGGCGAAGCGCTGGGCGTACTCCGACCAGAACATCTTGTTGATCGAACTGGCCGGGCCTGGCTCCTTCTTGGCCACGACCTCCGAGAGCAACTTCAGACCCTGGAATCGCATGATCTCAACATGGCTGTAGGCCCAGGCGAGTTGTTGGCGAGTAAGCGGATCGCTGGTCTTGTCGTACTTGCGAGCCAACTCAACCGCGTTCCAGAACTGCTTGGTGTACTGGACGTGCTGGGTGGTGGCGTTACCGCCGCGCTCGTTGCCAAGGGTCGTCATCGTGACGCGCCAGCCGTTGTTCAGCCCGCCGATCACGTTGAACAGCGGGGCTCTGGCCTCGGTGATGAACGTCTCGGTGAAATGGCTCGATCCGGTCGGTTGACGAATTGGCCGGAGGTCGAACCCATTCGACGGATCGTCTTCGCGCTGCATGGGTGTCAGCACATAGGAGATGCCCTTGTGCTTCGGTGCGTCAGGGTCGGTACGACACAGGCAGAACATCATGTTGGCCGCCTGCGCGCCTGAGGTCCAGACCTTCTGACCGGTGATGATCACCTCGTCACCGTCGACCACGCCCTTCGTCTTCAGACCGGCGAGATCGGATCCGGCATCGGGCTCGGAGAACCCCTGGCAGTACCGATCGGTCCCGTCGATGATTCGGGGAAGGAAGTGAGCCTTCTGTTCGTCGGTGCCCCACACGATGATCGACGGACCGACGAGCCACTCCCCCATCCCACGCGTCACCCGCGGCACGCCGACCCTGGCAAACTCCTCGTTCATCACCGCGACTGACGTGCCGCTGAGCCCTCGCCCCCCGAACTCCTTGGGCCAGGAGACGCAGAGGTAGCCGGCCTCCTTCAACTGCTGGGTCCAAGCCGAGATAGCCGGACTGCCGCCGAACGCGGCCCGCTCGTTGTCGACGCCGATCAGTTCGTCGGGCCGATTGGCCTCAAGCCAATCCCGCAACTCATCGCGAAACTTCTTGGCCTCGGGACCCAGGTCAAGCTCCATCGTCATTTCACGCCTCCTGGACGGATCGGAAAAGCGGGAAGTGGCGCCCGTCGGACAACGCCTCCCCCAGCACGGGCGCCGGACCCGGTCCCCCCGTGTCCGACCTACTTGACCCGTGGGTCAAGTTTCTACCACGAAACCGGACCGACCGGTCAAGACCGCGGTGGGCGATCTCAGGCCAGCGCTTCGTCGCTCACCTTGAGCCCGACCCACACCCCGCCCTCCCAGGACGTGGCCTTCACGTAGAGCAGGCCCAGGCTCCGTAGTTGCTCGATGAAAGCCCACTGCGACACCACAAGGCGTTGCCGAGCCACGCACCACTCCGCGTAGAGCGAATACAGATCATCCTCGCTGACCCGGTTCACCGGGGCGTCCAGGCAGGTCTGCTCGAGGAAGGTGATCGGCGATCCTGCACCGGCGGAGATCCGGCTCGGCCCGGCCCTGAAGCGGATGACCGCCCGAGCCAAACCATCGATGAGCGGCCGCAGCGACTGCCCGGACGACATGACGATCGCCGCGATCGCAACCAGTGCCCAGAAACGCCACAGCACGGCAACGGCTCCCACCGCCCCGATCAGCGCCAGCACGACCGCGAGGTGCATGGCAAGGTCGAGTCCGGCCCGGACGCGGGACGGCCTGACGCGGCGTTCCGGCGGTGGTGCGACGAAAGGCTTAGGCGGCGGCGGCTTGGGCGGTCGCTCGAACCGGATGCCGTGCCAGGACGGGCGGGCCTGAGTGCGGTGACGTCGATCGACGAAAGATCCGTCCGGATCCCACATCGGGCGACCAGGTTCGCGACCCCGCGGCGCAAGGAGTTCGACGGCGTGCCCGACGATGCGAAACAGCTCGTCGGTGCCACCAAGGTCTGGGTGGCAGAGGCGGGCTTGGGTCCGGTACGCCGCCTTCAGCTCAGGCACCGAAGCTCCTAGTCGGACCCCAAGGATGCGGACTGGATCAATAGGCCTGGGCAGGACCCCGCCGCGCAGCACGGCGGCCGCGGCATCGTCGACCACACGGCGAATCTCGGCCGTCGCGCCGCCAGCCCGCAGATGGGCGGCGAGTCGCCGATGGGCGGCCTTGACCTCTAGGTCGCGTGACTCGGGCCCGAGCCCCAGCAGCTGAAGCGGATCCACCCCTCCAGTCTGCCGGGTTGCGACCGGTCATGCGCTCAGGCTTTGGCGCGCTTCGCCGCCCGACCCCTGGTCGTCGCGTCGAGGACAACCTTCCGGAGCCGAACACAGCCCGGCGTGACCTCGACGCACTCGTCCTCGCGGATGAACTCCAAGGCCTGTTCAAGGGAGAGCAACTTCGGGGGGATGAGCCGCACCAACTCCTCAGCGGTGGAGGAACGGACGTTGGTGAGCTTCTTCTCCTTCGTCGGGTTGACGTCCATGTCGTCAGCCCGAGCGTTCTCACCCACGATCATGCCCTCATAGACCTCAACACCCGGTCCGACGAAGAGGCCGCCGCGGTCTTGCAGGTTGAGCAGCGCGTACTGCGTGGTTGGGCCCCGACGATCGGCAACAAGACTCCCGGCCGGTCGTGTCCGGAGCTCCCCGTGCCACGGCTCATATCGATCGAACACGTGATGCAGGAGCCCGGTACCCCGGGTCTCGGTCATGAACTCGGTGCGGAAGCCGATCAGCCCCCGCGCTGGCACGAGGTACTCGAGGCGAACCCATCCGGTGCCGTGGTTGACCATGTGCTCCAGGCGGCCCTTGCGCAGGGCGAGAAGTTGGGTGACCACGCCGAGGAAGTCCTCGGGGACGTCGACCGACACTCGTTCCATTGGCTCGTGCACCTTGCCGTCGACTTCCTTGGTGACGACCTGCGGCTTGCCGACCGTGAGCTCGAAGCCCTCACGCCGCATCATCTCGACCAGGATCGCCAACTGCAGCTCACCCCGCCCCTGCACCTCCCAGGTGTCATGACGTTCGGTCGTCAGCACCCGAAGCGACACGTTGCCGACCAGCTCGGTATCGAGCCGGGCCTTGATAAGCCGGGCGGTCAGCTTCTTGCCCTCCTGACCCGCCACTGGGGAGGTGTTGACACCCAGCGTCATCGACAGGCTCGGCTCATCAACGGTGATCACGGGAAGCGGACGAGGATCTTCTGGGTCGGCCAGGGTTTCGCCGATGGTGATCTCGGAGATCCCAGCCACCGCGATGATCTCTCCAGCGCCGGCCGACGCCGCGTCGACCCGGTCGAGCGCCTCAGTGACGAACAACTCGGTGATCTTCACCTTCTCGATCGTGCCGTCGGCCTTGCACCACGCCGCTTGCTGGCCCTTCTTGATGGTTCCCTGGTGCACGCGGCACAGCGCGAGCCGCCCGAGATAGAGCGAGGCGTCAAGGTTGGTCACCTGCGCTTGCAGCGGGTGGCCCTCTTCGTATTCGGGGGCCGGAATGCTCTCGAGCAGTGTCTCGAACAACGGCTTGAGGTCACTCCCGGGCGTGGCCGGATCGAGCGTCGCCTGGCCTTCGCGTGCGTTGGTGTAGAGGATAGGAAAGTCGATCTGGTGCTCATCGGCGTCAAGATCGAGAAAGAGCTCTTCGACCTCGTTGACCACCTCGCTGATCCGGGCATCCGGGCGATCGATCTTGTTGATGACGAGAACGACAGGCAGCCGGGCCTCGAGCGTCTTGCGGAGCACAAACCTGGTCTGGGGCAGCGGACCCTCGCTGGCGTCGACCAACAGGAGGACGCCATCGACCATGGCCAGCCCTCGCTCGACCTCACCACCGAAGTCGGCATGGCCGGGCGTGTCAATGATGTTGATCTTCACGTCGCCGTACCGCACCGCGGTGTTCTTGGCCAGGATCGTGATGCCCTTCTCCCGCTCAAGGTCCATCGAGTCCATGACCCGCTCGTTCACATCCTGGTTCGAGCGGAACACGCCCGATTGCCAGAGCATGGCATCGACAAGGGTCGTCTTGCCGTGGTCGACGTGGGCGATAATCGCCACATTGCGAAGGTCGGTGCGGGCCGTCATGAGAACCGACAAGTGTAGGGCCGCTCCTTGCTGCGACCTATTTTCTCGCCGAGGTCAAAGGGTTCCCTCAGGCTGCGCCCCGCTGCATCAGTCGGGGAACCCGGTTGAGGAAATCGAGCTTGTCGAAGCACGCGGCGGCCCCGAGTTCGCGGCCGAGCCTGAACATGTCGAGGGTGCCGTGGGCAGTCACGATGATGACGCTTGCCCCCGGGCAGGCGGCCCGGATCAGAGGGAGCGCAGAAAGCCCACCCATCCGCGGCATCTGCAGATCGAGGACGATCAGATCTGGCTGCCATCGCCGCGCCACATCGACGCCGGTGTCACCATCGTCGGCATCGACCACTTCCGCGCCCTCCAACTCGAAGGCCGTTCGATACAGCAGCCGAAGATCTTCCTCGTCATCACACACCAACACGCGCACTAACCCGACCGTATGGCGGTGAGCGGTGCAAAGGACATAGCAATTCGGGGTCATAGATGGATGACAGTCGACGGTGCGATTCGGACAACTGAGCAGGTAATCGACCAATCGGGCGCTTAGAGCGGCCTCGGCACGGCCGGAGTACCGTCTTGGGCCATGGCCGATCCCGTCTTGTTAGTCCACGGCTTTGCCTCGTCATTCGATCGCAACTGGCGCCAACCTGGCTGGGCCGACCTGCTCGCCGACGCGGGACGTGAGGTGATCGGGATCGACCTCCTGGGCCACGGTGAGGCCGACAAGCCACACGACCCAGCGGCCTATGCCGACCTCGAGGGCGATGTCGCCGCCGCGCTCCCTTCCGAGGGGACGATCGACGCCATCGGCTTCTCACTGGGCGCCCGCGTGTTGCTGACCGTGGCAGCCACCCACCCCGACCGGTTCGCCAGGATCGTGCTTGGCGGTCTCGGCGCCAATCTCTTCGCCCAGGGGGACCCAGAGGCAGTCGCTGTCGCGATCGAGTCGGGCGCGACTCCCGAAGATCCCGGCATTGCTCGCCTCTTCGCCCAGTTCGCCCTCGGCTCCGGCAACGACCCCAAGGCGCTGGCGGCATGCCTGCGCCGTACGGCGCCGCCGGTGACCAAGGCCCAGCTGGCCGCGATCACGTGTCGGGTTCTCGTGGTGCTCGGCGACAAAGACTTCGCCGGTCCTCCAGAGCCCCTCGTCGAAGCCCTACCCAATGCGACGCTGCACGTGCTCCCTGGTGTCGATCACTTCGCAGCACCTCGCGACTTCGGCTTTATCGACGCCGCGCTCGGCTTCCTCGACGCCCTGCCTAGCTAAGCGGTCAGGCCGGCGTCGCCAGATTCTCGGCCGCGGCCATCAACTCATGCTGTAGCCCTTCGATCTCAGCCTGCAGCCCAGCGACCTCATCAATCCGTCCTTGCACCATGACCCGCTCGCGGCGCTCGACCAATTCGACGATCTGCAACTCGAGTCCAGTGACGTGATTCTCCAACTGCGACCTTGTCATGAACGTACTCATACCCGATAGTCCGAAAGCCTCACCTCTCCCGTGTGACGATCCTGTGACGTTCCCGCGGGGTACCGTGCCGCGGTGGCGAGCGCCTTGTGCTTCGAGGGAGTGACCGTACGGTTCGGCGGAGCCGACGCGTTGGTCGACGTCGACTGGGAAGTGAGGACCGGACAGCGGTGGGCTGTGCTCGGCCCAAATGGTTCGGGCAAGACCACGCTCACCCGGCTGGCCACCGGGTATCTGCATCCCACCGCCGGACGTGTCACCGTGCTCGGTCACCGGTTGGGGCGCGTCGACGTTCGGGAGCTTCGCCGCGACGTCGGTCTCGCCAGCGCCGCTGTCAGCCGGCTCCTCCGGCCGGGCGTCACCGCGCTCGAAGCCGTGTTGTCCGCCCGCCACGCCGCTCTGGAAACCTGGTGGCACACATACTCGTCCGCCGATGAGGTCAGAGCGCGAGCGCTTCTCGACGCTGCTGGCCTGGCGCGGGCCGCCGATCGTCGATTCGGTGACCTGTCCGAAGGTGAACGCCAACAGGTCATCCTGGCCCGAACGCTCATGCAGGAGCCTGGCCTTCTGCTCCTGGACGAACCAGCTGCTGGTCTGGATCTGGCCGCTCGCGAACGCCTTCTGATTCGGCTGTCTTCGCTCGCCGACGACGACGCAACGCCGCCGCTGGTGTTTGTCACCCACCACCTCGAAGAAGTGCCGGCCGGCTTCACGCATGCCCTGCTCCTCCGGGAAGGTGCCGTCGTTGCAAGCGGCGCCATAGACGACGTTCTCCAAACCGCGAATGTCTCGGCGTGCTTCGATATCGCGGTCAGCGTCGATCGCGTTGACGGCCGGTGGACAGCACGAGCCCGCCAGTCGACGTGACCCCCGCCGAGGCCAGGGCGCTCCTTGGTGTCTCCCCGGACGACGGACCCGAGGTCGTCCGCGCCACTCACCGAAGGCTGATCGGCGAGGCTCATCCCGATCGGCACGACGGGAGCGAAGAAGCCACGAACCGATCCGCTCAGCTGAACGAAGCCTGGCGCGTCCTTCGAGGCGACGCGGCCCACACTCCGGCCGCGGTCGACACTCACCGAACGCCCA
>JBPCMH010000497.1:0-2597 GCA_051002495.1 Acidimicrobiales bacterium | reverse complement strand
GTTCTGGACCGCAGAGGTCACCGGACCGGAGGCCTTTGGTGTACTCGGCGCGGTCGCGGCGACGACCAACCTCGCGGTCGGCACAGGCGTCCTCGCGCTGCAACTGCGCACGCCGCCGCTGTTGGCCATGGCTGGCGCCACCCTGCAGGCCATCAACCCCGACGCCGATGTTTTCCTCGGCATCGGCATCTCATCCCCGGTCGTTGCCGGACGTTGGCACGGCCAGGAGTACGGCCCTCGCCCGCTGGCGCAAGTGAGAGAGTTCGTCACGCTCCTTCGCGCGTGTTTGTCCGGCGAGAAGGTTGACTTCGAAGGCGACTTCTACACGGTGAAAGGATTTCGGCTCGGCGTGAGACTCGGCGATCGACAGCCGAAGATCGTCCTCGGCGCGCTCAACGAGAAGATGCTGGCCCTTGGCGGGGAAGTCGCCGACGGGGTGCTCCTCAACTACCTGCCGTCGTCGCTGGTGCCGTGGTCGGTTGAGCAGATTCGCAAAGGGGGCGACGCCGATATCTATGCCTACGTGCACGCCGGTGTCGGCAACCCAGCCGACGCCGACACCCCTGCCCGTTTCGACCTGTTCTCGTACGCGACGGTCGACGCCTACGCCCGCAACTTCGAACGGGCCGGATACGGCGACGCCGTCGCGGCCATCCGCGACGCACACGGCCAGCGCGACCGCGATGGCGCTCTCGCCGCGGTGAGCCGCGAGATGATCGACGGCATCGACTTCGTGGGATCGACCAGCGATGTGCAGTCGTTCGTGCAGGCTTACGTCGACCACGGGGTGGAGCACCCCATCCTCTTCCCGCTGCCGTGGGGCGAGGACCGACGCGCCGTCGTGGCGGCGACGCTCGCGGCAGTTGCGCCAAACGCGCCGATTTGACCCCCGGGATTGCCCTGATGACTAGCCAATTGAGGCCATAGCGTCAAGGCTCTCCAGCACCCAAACTGGAAGTGTGCTTCGGAACCTTCGCCAGAGGTTGGCGGTCGACCACGCCGTGGGGGGTGTGGTCAACGACCTTCACGATGGCATCGCGGTCCGCAACGATGTCGGTGAGTTGCTTGTGTGGAACCGCGCCGCGATCGACCTCACCGGATGGAGCGCCGCGCATGCCGCGGAACACTTCGCCCCACCGTCTCATGGCCTCACCGAGGTGGGTGCCGCTCGCTGGGTCAGTTGCCGCACCGTCAACGTGACAAAGTTCGGCTGTCGGCTGACCATCACATTGTTCTCCGACGCAAGCCAGACCGTCGCTCTGCGCGAGGCCTACGCCAGGCTCGACGGCCTCGCCACCACCGATGGCGTCACCGGACTACCCAACCGGCAGGCCGCGTTGCAGCGACTCAATCAGTCGCTGAGCCTCGCTCATTCCGATCACCGCGACGTCGCCGTCCTCATCCTCGACGTCGACCGATTTCGGCTCGTCAACGAGTCCCTCGGCTTCGCGGTTGGCGATCAGGTTCTCGAAGCGATCGCCGGCCGACTTCGCCGCGTCGTGTCCGAGGGAGACACCGTTGCCCGCTGCGCGGGGGACGAGTTCATGGTCATCCTGCACCAAGTCGCGGGCGAACAGGCTGAACTCATGGCCAAGGCGGTGGCGGCGGCCATCCGCGAACCTATCGCCGTCGGAACGCACGAGGTGTGGCTGACCGGCAGCGTGGGCGCGGCCATGCGGACAGACGGAGCCGATGCGGCCGACCTCTTGGCCGTGTCGCAGCGGGCGCTGGCGCGGTGCAAGACCGACGGCGGCAACGGCTACAGGCTGGCGACGCGGACACCCGGTGATGGCATCGACCAACTCAGCCTCGCCGCTGATCTGCACCGGGCGGTTCACGACGAGCACCTCGCACTCCACTATCAGCCTCAGATCAATGCGGATACGGGCGGCGTGGTCGGCGTCGAGGCCCTCGTACGCTGGGACCACCCACGCCTCGGCATGCTCGGTCCCGACCGCTTCCTGCCCATCTCCTATGAAGACGGGCTCATCCTCGACATCGACGCGTGGGTTGTACGCCAGGCTTGCCAGCAAGCCGCCGAGTGGCTCCGAGCCGGATTCGACTTCGGCATCATGGGAGTCAACGTGTCAGCCCGCACCATGTGCTCAGGTGACGTCGTCGACATCGTCAACCGGGCCCTGGCCGCCTCCGGAATCTCTCCCGAGCGGCTCGAAATTGAGGTATCCGAACACGTCATGGCCTCCAACTCCGCCGCAGCTGAGACCGAACTGCGAGCGCTGCGGGAGCTCGGTGTGCTTGTCGCCATCGACGACTTCGGGACGGGCTATTCATCGCTCGCCCACCTGAAGCGGTTCCCGCTCGACACCATCAAGCTCGACCGGGGATTCGTCGCCGACATCGCGGACCAGCCGTCAGCGGCCGATGTGGCCATTCTCCGGTCGGTGGTCAACCTGGCCCACGACCTTGGACTGCGATGTGTGGCCGAGGGCGTCGAAACCACTTCGCAACGTCGCCTGCTCCGCTACCTGCAGTGCCACGTGATGCAGGGCCACCTCTACGGAAAGGCGGTGCCGCCGAGCGCTCTGGAGTCGATGATGCGTTCACCGCTCACGGTCTGAGCACCGACAGCCTGGTAG
>JBPCMH010000496.1:0-7451 GCA_051002495.1 Acidimicrobiales bacterium | reverse complement strand
CACTGATCGTCCTTGGCCCTGCCCGGTTACCCGACGCCGCCCGATCCATCGGCAAAGCCGTTGCTGAAGTCCGTCGGTTTACCGCCGGATTTGAAGCAGAGGTTCGCAGCGCCTTCGATCCGGACCGACCTCCCGCCTCATCCGGCGACCCGTTCACGGCGCATGATTCGGGCATCGATCCCGGAGCGTTGGCGCCGGGTATGAGTTATGGCCGATCCCTCCAGCCCGAACCCACCCCCGAGTCTCAGACCGATGCACCTGCGCCGGCCGATGCCCCCGCTTCAGCCGACGACGCCGATCCCGGCGACGATCGCTGAGGCTGAGCCCGCCGGTGACCCGAGTCCGCACGACTGATCAGCTCACCCTGGTCGAGCACCTGGCCGAGTTGCGCACCCGGCTGATCATCGCGCTCGTCGCCGTCGCCGTTGGCGGCGTCCTGGTCTTTACCCTCTATGACGTGATTCTCGGCGTGATTCTGCGCCCGTACGAGCAGGTGACCGGCTCAAACACCCTTTACATCCGGTCACCGCTCGAGGGCTTCGCCGCCAGGCTCAAGGTGGCTGTCTACGGCGGGTTGCTGCTGGGATCGCCCGTCGTCCTGTGGGAGATCTGGCGGTTCGTCACGCCCGGCCTGCGAAAGTCAGAGCGTCGGATGGCGGTGCCGTTCATGGTCGCGTCGGTCAGCCTGTTCTTCGGAGGCGCCGCACTGGCCTATTTCACCTTTCCCCAAGCGCTCGGGTTCTTGGTCGCCATCTCGGGAAACAACGTCGAGACGCTGTTCAGTCCTATCGACTACGTCACCTTTTGGATGAAGGTGGTGCTCGCCTTCGGGATCGCCTTCGAGTTCCCCATCATGCTCGTGTTCCTACAACTGGTCGGGGTCCTGACTCCCCGCCGCCTCCTGGGGTGGTGGCGGTGGGCCATCGTGGGGGTCTTCGCGGCCGCCGCGGTCATCACGCCGAGCCAGGATCCGATCACCATGCTGGCCATGGCGGTTCCGATGTGCGTGCTCTATTTCGGCGCAATCGGCGTCGGGAAGCTCCTGCGCCGATGATGAAGCGGTGACACGAGCCGACTTCCTCGACCATCTCGGGTTCGCGCCGGACGAGTTCCAGTTGCGGTCATTTGACGCGATCGACGCCGGAAAGTCGGTGCTGGTGGCCGCCCCGACGGGTTCGGGCAAGACGGTGGTCGCGGAATATGCCGCGGCGAAGGCCCTCGCCGAAGGCGGCAAAGCCTTCTACACGACTCCCCTGAAGGCCCTCTCGAACCAGAAGTACGGCGATCTGGTCGCGGCCCACGGTGTGGCCAGTGTCGGCCTCCTGACCGGCGACAACACCATCAACGGCGAAGCACCGATCGTGGTGATGACCACCGAAGTTCTCCGCAACATGATCTATGCCGGCTCGTCGACGCTCGATGGGTTGCGCTATGTCGTGCTCGACGAGGTCCATTACCTCCAGAACGCCTACCGGGGCCCGGTCTGGGAGGAGGTCATCGTCCACCTGCCCCCGACGGTCGACCTGATATGTCTGTCGGCGACGGTGTCGAACGCAGAAGAGGTCGCGGCGTGGATCGGCACGGTGCGCGGCACTACCGAGACCATCATCGAGGAGTCTCGCCCAGTCGAGTTGACCAACCTGTACATGATCGGCGACCGCACGGCCGAGCGACCGCTGCTGGTCCACACCCTGGTCGACGGGCGACCCAACCCGGAGGTCGACGCGCTCATGCGTCGGGCCGGGCGCGACACCAGCATGGGGACCGGCCCGCGGGGGCGGCGAGGGCGACTGTTCACGCCGCGACGGGCCGCGGTGGTGTCGGCACTGGCCGACGAGCACATGCTGCCGGTCATCTATTTCATCTTCAGTCGGGCGGCCTGCGACGACGCCGTCCGACAGTGCCTGCAGGACGGCCTTCGGTTGACGACGCCGGACGAGCGGGCCGAGATCCGGGCGATCGCCGAGGAAGAGGTGGAGCTGCTCTCCGACAGCGACCTTCGCGCCCTCGATTTCAGCGGGTGGATCCAAGGGCTGGAAGCCGGGCTCGCCGCCCACCATGCCGGCATGGTGCCGCCGTTCAAAGAGGCCGTCGAGGCGTGCTTTTCCAAAGCACTGGTGAAGGCGGTGTTTGCCACCGAGACCCTCGCCCTCGGCATCAACATGCCGGCCCGCACGGTGGTCATCGAGAAGCTCAGCAAGTTCACGGGAGAGACCCACGAGTCCATCACGCCGGGCGAGTACACCCAGTTGACGGGCCGAGCCGGCCGGCGGGGGATCGACGATGTCGGTTATGGGGTGGTGCTGTGGTCGCCGTTCAAGCCCTTTGATCAGGTGGCCGCGCTGGCCTCTACCCGCACCTATGAGCTCCGGTCCGCCTTCCGGCCGACCTACAACATGGCCACCAATCTGGTTCGGCGGTACAGCCCCCAAGAAGCCCATCATTTGCTCAACCTCTCGTTTGCGCAGTTCCGGGCGGACGCGGAGGTAGTCAGGCAGGAACGCGACCTCGAGCGGCTCATCCACAAGCGCGATCGCGAGCGCGAGAAGGCGACGTGCGACCGCGGCGACATCGTCGACTACCAACGGCTCCAGCGGGCCGCCGAGCGCGCCGTGCGGTCTCAGCCCTCATCGAAGGTCGACGTGCAGCGGGCACTCGGGCGCCTCGGTCCGGGCGACGTGGTCGTCATCCCCGGCGTCGGTGGCGGGCAGCGGCTTGCCGTCATCAGCACCGCAGCCCGGGGTGGGGGCATCAAGCTCGGCGTGGTCACGCCCGCGTCCAAGCGTCTGCAAGTCACGGCCAGAGACATCGCAGCGCCACCCCGTGCCATCGGACGCATCCCGATGCCTCAGCCGTACCTCCCGAACAACAAGACCTTCCAGCGGGCAGTGGCCGATGCTCTGGGCGACGCCACGCTCCGATCGGACGGCCTGGTCGGTATGGCCGCTGACGGGGATCGCAAACCAACGAAGGCAATGGAGCTCGCGGCCCAGGTTGCGGCTCACCCGGTGGCCGATTGCCCCGACCTTCGCACCCACATGCGCGCGGCTCGCCAAGCTGACGATCTCGACCGACGAGTCACTTCCGTGAAGCGATCCATCCAGGGTCGGAGTGAATCGCTCGCCAGGCAGTTCGATCGGGTGCTGGCCATCCTCGAAGCGTGGGGCTTCGTGGATGGATGGAAACTGACCCAGAGCGGCGAGCTGCTGGTGTCCATCTACAACGAATGCGATCTGCTGCTCGCCGAGGCCATCGGATCCGGCTTGCTGGACGACCTTGATCCGCCGGAGGTGGCGGCCATGGTGTCGACGTTGACCTTCGAGACGAGAGGGCCGGGCGCGCCGCCGAGCCCGTGGTTCCCGAAGGGCAAACTGCGAACCAGGTTTGTCCACGTGGAGCACCTGGCCCAGGAGCTGCGGCTGGCCGAGCAGGAAGCCGGTTTGCCCCAAACCCGCCAACCCGACCCGGGCTTTGTGGCCGCCGCGCACCGATGGGCCTCAGGCGAGGATCTCGAGGATGTGATCACTGATGAGGAGATGACCGGGGGCGACTTCGTCCGAAACATCAAGCAGCTCATTGATGTGCTGCGTCAGGTAGGTGATGTGGCCCCGGTCCCCGCGACTGCGAAGTCTTGCCGGTCGGCCGCCGATCGGCTGTTCCGTGGCGTGATCGCGGCCTCATCCGTCGTCGGCACGCCGGGAGCGGGAACCGCATGACCATCGAGAAGGGGAAGCCGTGGGGAGAGGCGGCCGCGTTGCCGCCCGATGGGGTAGTCGTTGGATCGGATGCCGAGGCGCGACTTGTGCTCGAGGAGGCCCGACACGCTGGCCTACCGTTCCCGGTGATCGGCCTCACCGGCGGCGACCTGTGGCGAACGCTCGGCGGCATCCCCGGCAAGGAACGCTTGCACACCGAGATGGCCCGCACCTTCCCGGTCGACCTTGGCCAGGTGCAGATCGACGGGAGACTGCACCTCTTCATCGCCCACGTCGTCGTACGTGATGCGCTTTGGCGCCGCACGACCGTGGCCATGAACGCCCAATGGATCGGGTCCTGGAACATTGGCCACAAAGCCCACCCGAACGACGGGAAACTCGATCTCTACGAGGCCAACCTCCGACTGGGTGACCTGACCAAAGTGCGATCTCGGTTGTCGAGCGGGTCGTTCTTGCCCCACCCGCGCATCACCTACCGCAGAGCTGCGGCCGAAGTACTCGACCTCGGGACCCGCCGCCCGATCCGCCTCGACGGCCAACTCGTGGTCTATGGCCGTGAGCTGGTGGTGCGCGCCCAGCCCGACGCAGTGCGTGTCGTCGTCTGAGGCCCGTCGTGGCCCGTAAGGGACCGCCGACCATGCAGAGCTGGATCCTCGATACGTCACCGGGCGACTACCGGTTTGGCGAAATCGCCACACCCGAGCCCGGGCCCGACGATGTGCGCGTCCGAGTGATTGCGAGCGCGCTCAACCACATGGACCTGTGGGTGACGAAGGGGATGCCGAAGCCGCACGTTCCCCACGTTCCGGGAGCGGATGGCGCGGGGGTCATCGACGCCGTCGGGGCCGAGGTCGTCGGCGTTTCTGTCGGCGCCGAGGTGGTTATCAATCCCGCGGTGTCCTGCCGTCGATGTCCGACCTGCCTGAGCGGGGAGTCGCCGCTCTGCGCCAGCTTCGGCATCCTCGGCGAGCACCGCTGGGGGACCCACGGCGAGTTTGTCGTGGTCCCCGCGGCCAACGTCGTGCCGAAGCCGTCCGGCCGGTCATGGGAGGAGTGTGCGGCCTACCCGCTCGTCACGCTCACCGCTTGGCGCATGCTGAAACGAGCCCGCCTCAGGGCAGGGGAGACCATGCTCGTCGTCGGCGTGGGCGGTGGGGTCTCATCGGCTGGCCTGGTCCTGGGCCGGGCCATGGGGGCGCGGGTGATGGCGACATCTCGCGAGCCGATCAAGCGGCTTTGGGCAGTGGATCACGGTGCTGAGGCTGCCTTCGACTCAGACGGCGACTGGCCGGTGCGGGCCGATGTCGTCTTCGAAAACGTCGGAGCGGCGACCTGGGATCGGTCGGTGAGGGCCCTGGCCCCAGGAGGAAGACTCGTGACCTGCGGTGGGACGGCCGGTTCGAAGGTCGAGATCTCGCTGCCCCGCCTGTTCTTCAAGCAGCACGAGATCATCGGCTCGACCATGGGGTCATATCAGGAGTTCCAGGAGGTCACCGACCTCGTCGCCCAGGGGCTTCCGGTCGTCGTCGATGAGGCCGCGGAGGGGCTGGAAGCCTTCCCGGACCTGCTGGCCAGGATGGCCGCCGGCGACCAACTCGGGAAGCTCGTCCTCCGCCACTGAACGCGGTCACCCCACGTCGGGTCGCGGGGCCGTAGCCTGAGCCGAGTGCTGTACGCGACCGAGCAGTTCACCCCGGATGAGGACGAGATCCTCCGGAGGTATTTCACCAACCTCGACCGACCGGTCTTCTGTCTGGTCAACCTCCCCGAGGTGGTCAAAGGCGCGCTCTTCGCTCGGTACTCCCGCACGCACAAGAGCCTGCGCCGCCTCTTTCTCGACGAGTTCGTGGGCGAGCTCGACATCAGCGGTGACGCCACCATCGACGCCACAGTGGGGCTGAAGCGGGCCGAGGAGCTCTACGACAAGGTCTTCTTCGAGTACGGCGACGACTCAGTCGCTCAGCTCGGCGGGGTCCACCTGGCGTGTGAGCAGTCGTCGAACCTCCTCACCAAGGTGCTCGAGTGGGGCCGGCTGATGTCGTACCTCGAGCAGTCGACCAGCTATATCCCGTACGACACGAGGCTCGACGGCCGATACCGCTACCACCGTGATCCCTCGATCATGCGCTCCCCGGTTGGGTTGCGCTACATCGGCGACATGGACCGTCTCTTCGACAGCTATGCAGAGCTGGCGCCGGTCCTGCAGGCTTGGTTCACCGAGCAGCATCCCAAAGACCCCAGCGACTCTGACTTCGTCTACCGCCAGTCAATCAAGGCCAAGGTGTTCGACTCCATCCGTGGGGTCCTGCCCGCGGCGTCGTTGTCAAACGTCGGCATCTACGGCACCGGACAGGCCTACGAGGCGCTGCTGCTCCGCATGCGGGCCCACCCGCTGCCCGAGGCGCGGTCGTATGCCGACATGATGCTCGAGGAGTTGCGGAAGGTCATTCCCTCCTTCCTCAAGCGGGTTGACCTAGCCGAGCGAGGGGGAGCGTGGTCGGCCTACCTCGAAACCAACCGCAAAGCGATGGAACAGGTGGCCGACGAGCTGCTGGCCGACGAGGAGCCGGCCGACGCCCCGATGGTGCATCTCGTCGACTTCGATCCAGACGGTGAAGACAAGGTCATCGCCGCCATGCTCTACCCCCATAGCGATCTCCCTGAGCACCAGATCCAGGGGCGGGTGTCGCGCATGACGTCCGACGAGAAGGTCCAGGTCATCCGGGCTTACGTCGGGGAGCGCTCGAACCGTCGCCATAAGCCGGGGCGTGCACTGGAACGGGTTTTCTACCGCTTCGATGTGTTGAGCGACTACGGGGCGTTCCGCGACCTGCAGCGGCACCGCATGCTGACTATCGAGTGGCAAGACCTCACGCCGCGGCACGGCTTCACCCGTCCGATGGCCGTCGCCGAGGCCGACACCTCGGGCGTCTATGACGAGGCCATGGCCCGCTCGGCCGACCTGTACAGCGCCATTCACGCCGAACTCGGGCCATCGGTGGCGTCCTACGCGGTGTCGCTGGCGTATCGGGTCCGCTACACGATGCAGATGAACGCTCGCGAGGCCATGCACCTGATCGAACTCCGAAGTAGCCCACAGGGGCATCCCGAGTATCGCCAGGTGGCCCAGGACATGCACCGGCTCATCGCCGAGCAAGCCGGGCACCGAGCGGTCGCCGAGCTGATGAACTACGTCGATCATGGGTCCTACGACCTCGAGCGCCTCGACTCCGAGCGCCGGGCCGAGCAGCGCCGCACCCAGGCCTAAGACGCACTCGCCCGCCTGAAACCGAACGCACGCGGCCCGAACCCCGCGACCGCTCCGAATTTTCCTGTTGCGCATGTGGCTGATGTGGCATATGGTGTCGATGTTCTTAGGCGGGCGGAGTGCTCCCGACCATGAAGACACGCGCCCTCACCTCGATCCTCGCCCTGCTCGCCTTGGCGTTTGCCGCCTCGGCCAGCACCTACACCTTGCAGTGGGGCGACACCCTCATCCACGTCGCGAAGCGCTTCGGCGTGCCCGTGAGCACGGTGGCCGCGGCCAACGGGATCAACAACCCCGACCACGTGGTCGCGGGCCGAACCCTGAGCCTCCCCAGCGGCCAGGGTCCGGCCCCCGCTCCCATTGCTGGGGCAACCGCCGCCGGCGCGGTGCACGTGGTGCAACCCGGGGAAAACCTCACCTTGATCGCCCGGCGCTTCGGGACAACCGTCAGCGAGCTACAGCACCGC
>JBPCMH010000495.1:0-2717 GCA_051002495.1 Acidimicrobiales bacterium | reverse complement strand
CTCCACGGCCGCGGGCATCAAGGGACCCGCCAGCGCGGGGCACGGTGTCAACAACGAGGTCAACGGCGGTGAGACCCTCGGGCGGTTCGGCCACCACGGCGAGCACCCGACCGGTTGCGTCCGTGAGCGCCCAGGCGTCATCGGCGGCCCTGACCACCGCGACCGCCACCCGCTCGGTGAGCCGTACCTCCACCGTTGCTGGCCACTTCCTCACGATCGTTGCCTCGGCGACCCACGGAAGGCGCTCCACATCGGCCGCCGCGGCGGGCGGGTCGAGGTCGACCATTGCTCGACCCTGGTGCACCCCAGCGGCCCGGAGCAGCACCTGTGGGTCGGTGTGAATCGCACCGGTGACCTCGATCGTGTCCACGTCGAGGAGCGGCGACCGCGTGAGTCCCCACGACGCGCCGACGCTGGCGGCGACGGCGGCGAGGCCGATGACCAGCCGGAGGCGGCGGCGACCGGCCTCGCGACGAACGGCCACCCGACGCTCGCGGATCCGCGGGTGGGGCCGGACCGTTGGCTCGACCGCGCTCACCCTTGACCTCTTGTTGAGGGTTCGGAGGGGAAGCCGATCAGACGCAACTCAGGATGCAGTCGGGTGCCGGTCTCGGTCTCAACCATCTGCTGCACCTCCTCGATCAGCGCCCTGACATCGTCGGCTGAGCCGCCCTCGTCGGCCTGTACGAAGTTGGCATGCTTGTCGGAGACGAACGCGGATCCCCTGCGGTGACCCTTAAGACCGACCATGTCGATCAGGCGGCCGGCCGAATCGCCCGGCGGGTTGGTGAAGACCGAGCCGGCGTTCTGACCACCTGGCTGGTTGGCCCGCCGCCACCGGACGATCTCGGAGATCCGGGCCAAGCCCTCTTCCGCGTCACCTGGAGCCAGGCGCAGTTCAGCCCACACCACGACCTCGTGCGCCACGATCGCCGACCTCCGGTAGCCAAGCCGCAAATCCTCAACCGATCGCTCGCGCTCCTCGCCCCTCCGTAGGTCGAAGACCCGTGCCCTCACCAGGCTGGCGGCCATGTCGGAGCCATGACCGCCTGCGTTCATTCGAACAGCTCCCCCGACGCTGCCGGGCACGCCGACCGCCCACTCGAAACCGGTCAGGCCCTCCGCCGCGGTCCGCCTGGCCACCACGGGCAGCGGCGAGCCACCGCCCGCCCGGACCAACTGATCCGACCCGAACTGGATGTCGTCGAGGCCGTCGAGGTGCAGCGCCAGCCCGGCGAATCCGTCATCGGCAACCAACATGTTGGAGCCGTTGCCCACCACCAGGCATGGCAGGTCTGACTCCGCCAGGGCCGCCGCCACCGCGACAAGGTCGGCCTCCTGGCGAATCGTGACGAAGACCGCAGCTGGTCCACCAACCCGGTAGGTCGTCAGCGGCCCGAGCGGCACCCCGGCCTGGCCGAGTCCGCCGAGCACGGCCAGTGCCGCGTCGACCGCGTCCGGATCAGCTGACATCGATCTCCGCGATCTCGTCCGGGAGCAGCGTCAGGTCACCAGCCCCGAGGGTGAGACACAGATCACCCGGCTGGAGCAGTTCTTTGACCTGCGCAGCGAGGCGCCGGCGCTCGGGCAACCAGACAATCAACTTCTCTGGGTTATGGGCCTTGATGGCGTCGACGATCAGGCGTCCGCTTACACCGGGGATGGGCTGCTCGCGCTGGCCATAGACATCCGTCACGATGATCACGTCAGCGTCGTCAAACGACGAGCCGAACTCCCCGGCCAGGTCAGCCGTCCGGGAGTACAGGTGGGGCTGGAAGACGCAGACCAATCGCTCCCATCCGCCTTGTCTCGCCGAGGCCAGCACCGCTCGCACCTTCCCCGGATTGTGGGCGTAGTCATCGACGAAGGTGATGCCGTCGCGCTCGCCTCTGAATTCGAAACGGCGGGCCACACCACCGAACCGAGCCAGCGCACGCACCGCGGCATCGAAGTCGGCCCCGAGCTCATGAGCCATCGCGGCCGCGGCGCAGGCGTTGGCCGCGTTGTGTGCACCGGCCACGGGCATCTCGACCCGTCCGAGGGTCTGGCCCATGTGCTCGACCGCGAATGCGCAACCGGCGCGCCCACTGACCAAGTCGACGATGCGGTAGTCGGCGGTGTCCGCAAAGCCGTAGGTCAGCGCACCATGCGCCTCCGCCAACCGGGCCGCTTCTGGATCGTCGGCCGAGACCACCGTGGGCCCTTGTACGGCTTCGAGGAACCGATCGAAAGCTTCGATGACCGCCTCGACGGAACCGAAGTAGTCGAGATGGTCGGCCTCGACCGAGGTGACGATCGCCGCCTCCGCTCCGAGCTCAAGAAAGGTGCCATCCGACTCGTCGGCCTCGACGACGAACCACTCGCCGTCATTCCATGCCGCACCGCTCCCAATCTCGTTGACCTGGCCGCCGATGATGAACGACGGTCTCATACCCGCTTCGAGCATGACGAGGGCAAGCATTGACGACGTGGTGGTCTTGCCGTGGGTACCGGCCACCGCCACCGCTCGCCGCGTGCCACAGATCGCGGCGAGCAACTCGGATCGCCGCAGGACGGGTATCGACCTTCCGTTGGCCGTCACCACCTCGACGTTCCGCTTGGGGATCGCGGTCGATACCGCCACCATGTCAACGTCGCCGACGTTGGCCGCGTCGTGACCAATGGCAACCTCGACGCCAATGGCTCTCAGCGCGTCGGTCGCCGGAGACGCCTTGAGG
>JBPCMH010000494.1:0-4285 GCA_051002495.1 Acidimicrobiales bacterium | reverse complement strand
GCTCCTCAAGGCCATCTCCGGCCTGGTACCAGCCGACCGCGGCGGCATCTTCTTCGACGGCGAAGACATCACCGGCCTCGAACCGGAGGAGAGCTTCCAGTTCGGCATGGTGCAGGTTCCCGGCGGCCGAGGCGTGTTCCCCAGCCTCACCGTCAAGGAAAACCTCGACGTCGCGGCATGGGGCAGCCGTCGCCCGAAGTCTGAGACGAGCGAGGCGATCACGGAGATCCTGGAGTTGTTCCCGTCGTTGCAACGGCGTTGGGAGCAGAAGGCCGGCGTGCTCTCGGGCGACGAGCAACAGATGCTCACCCTGGCCCAGGCCTTCATCGCCAAACCGAAGCTGCTGATGATCGACGAGCTATCGCTCGGGCTCGCACCAATCGTCGTCGAGGAGCTCCTCAAGGTGGTGCGTCGCATTCATGCCGAGGGCACAGCGGTGATCTTGGTGGAGCAGTCGGTCAACTTGGCGCTCACGGTCGCTCATCGGGCGTACTTCATGGAGAAGGGCGAGATCCGATTCTCCGGACCGACCGCTGAGCTTCTTGAGCGCGACGACATTCTCCGTGCCGTGTTCCTCACCGGTGCCGCGAGCGTGGAAGGGATCGACTCGTGAGCGCGGTGCTGGAGGTGACCGACCTGAGCGTCCGCTTCGGAGGCGTGCAGGCCGTCGACGCCGTGACCTTTGAGTTGGCGGAGCAGGAGATTCTCGGCGTCGTCGGTCCGAACGGTGCCGGCAAGACCACCATGTTCGACGCCATTTCCGGCTTCGTCGCCTCGACGGGACGCGTCGTGCTGGAAGGCCGGGACGTCGCGTCAATGAGCCCGGAGCGGCGGTCGCGAGCCCGGCTCGGGCGCTCCTTCCAGGATGCCAAGTTGTTCCCGTCGCTAACCGTGTTCGAGACCCTCGCCGTCGCGTTCGAGCGACACATCGGCCTGCAAGATCCCGTGTCGAGCGCCCTCACCTTGCCGTGGGTCCGGAAGGCCGAGCGAAGGATCCGCAGTCGGGTCGAGGACCTCATCGAGCTCATGGGTCTGGGGGCCTTCCGAGACAAGTTTGTCTCCGAGCTCTCCACCGGTTCGAGGCGAATCGTCGACTTGGCCGTGATCATGGCCCACGACCCCCGAGTGCTGCTCCTCGATGAGCCATCGTCGGGGATTGCCCAACGTGAGACCGAGGCCCTCGGCCCGCTGCTGGTGCGCATCAGGGACGAAACCGGTGCGAGCCTCATCGTCATCGAGCACGACATGCCCATGATCACCTCGGTCTCCGACCGACTGCTGGCACTGGAGACCGGGCGCGTCCTGACCGACGGCAAACCCGCGGATGTGCTCAACGATCCCCGATTGGTCGCCGCCTACCTCGGCTCGGATCGGGCCGTCGTCGAGCGCTCCGGCCGGGCGGGCGCGAACGGGGCAACTCCACCAACCGCCAAGAAACCGGTGGGCAAGAAGTCGGCGGCCAAGCGTGCAACGAAACCAACGGCAAAGAAGTCGACCAAGGCCGCGCCCAAGAAGACTGCAGCCAAGCGGAGCGCAGCGAAGCGGACCACGAAGGCCGCGCCCAAAAAAACTGCCAAGAAGACCGCAGCCAAGCGGCGCCCAACGACCTCACGCTGACCTCAGTCGATGAACACCAGCCCGGTGCCGGCTTCAGTCGGGCGGAGCGACCGCATGACTGCCTCGAGGTCCGCAACGGGCACCGTGCCCTTCACCTTGACGAACCGTCCGCTGTCGCCCACCAAAGCCCGCAACTCAGCACCGCTGGTTCCCAGGATCACATCGGCCGTACCTAAGTCACCGCCGAGGTCGATCTGCGGGTTGGCTGGGTCGAGGTCAAATGCCGTCGACAGGTTCAGCGTGCCGCCGACTTCAACGACGATGGCGTCGGCACCGCGGACAAACACATCAACGGTCGACGCATAGATCGTGCCCCTGCGGTTGGGATCGGCGAAGCCCGGCTGGGGTGGCACCGCACCGTAACGACCAACGAAGGTAAATCCGGCCGGCGGCGCGGGCGATTCGAAGAAGCGACCCTGCGGACGACTGGCCGGGTCGACTTCGCGCAACGAACCTCCGCCGTCCTTCGGCGCCACGCGGTCGGTCGTGTCAATCCGCCGTAGCTCCGAGTCGGTCGACGCAGATGGAGCGTCGACCTCCAGCGCGACGCGCTGACGGATCCCGTGACCATCGAAGATCTGCCACTCCTCGAGCAGAAGGCCCTCGACATCGACGCAGAGGTCGACGTAGTCAGCGTCGTCCGAGACGGGCGCGAGCACGGTGGCGTCGAGCGCGCCGCCCGTTCGGTAGACATGGCACAGACGGCCCGCCACGAGCCTTATCTCTCGTTGTTCGGCCAGGCCGAGGCGCACCGCGTCGGCGAGGATCGCCTCGATTCTGATGCCAGCCGGCGTCGGGTCGGGCTCAAGCACGGCGGGAGACGCGCCAGGGTTCTGCGTGGCAAGAACTCCGAGCGACAGCTCTCGCTCGCTGGTCAGCGCCGACGTGGGATCCAGGGACGCCCGCACCTCGATACGCGCGTCGAATGGGGGTCGGACCACGACGTCCTCCAAGTGAGGCGCGGTGCCAGCGGACTCGACGCGGTAGCGGACGCGCCAACCTTCGGTGGGAACCGGTCCGGGCTCGATTGCCTCGGCGACCGGAGACGGCACCGACCCGAACCGCTCAATGGCGATCGGCTCTGAGGTCTCATCTACGGCCGAACCGTCGCTGCCTCCACCTATGTTCGAAATCGCTGTCGCCCCGCCCGCAGCCACCGCGATCGCGGCCAACACAATGAGCGGCCAGGCAATGCGCGGCTGTCGTCGGGCGGGCACGACGGGAGTGTAGGGAGGGCCGGGTCAGGCCAGGGCGCGGATGCGACTCACAACGTCGTATAGGTCAGGATCGTGGTTGGCGACCCGTTCGAACAGCGCCAGTGCCCGCGGCACCTCGCCGGCGCGCTCGTACAGGTCGGCCAGGGCGTACCAGAGGCGGAGGTGGTGCGTCTGCGGACGCTTGGCCGACAGCTTGCCCTGCTCCAGCACCGCGATGGCGTCCTGGATCTTCCCCTGGTCAGCCAATGCTCCGCCCGCGACCAAACGGCCCTCGGCGACGAGCGGGGCTCCGGGCGAGGCCACACGGAGGTCTTCCCACAACTCTTCAACCTGACCGTACTGACCGAGCGCGCGGTAGCAGTCGGCCAACGTCGGGTGCTGGTCATACGAACCGGTCTGAGTGCGGAACTCCTCGAGCTCCTTGATGGCTTGCCGCCAGCGTCCGAGGCGGTAGTACGTGAGCCCCAGCAACTCACGAACCGACGCCGCACCAGGCGCTTCCTCGGCCAGGGCGCGCAACATGCGCAGCGCGTCGCGGTAGCGGTCGCGATCGTAAGCTCGGGCAGCCTCGGCCAAGCGATCCTGCAACTTGGCTGATCGGTTTGCCGCGGTGTTGGCGTCGAACTCGCGGGCGACCTCGGGGGGCAGCTTTCTCGATCGGGGCCGGCGGGAGGGCTCGTCGGAGTGCGCCTCGCCGTCTCGCCGTGGGCTCGCGGTCTTGGCAGCCTTCGCGGTCTTCGCCGTGGTCTCCTCGACCACACCCTCATCGATCCACACGTCGTCGGGACGATCGTTGGGCGCCCCCTTTACCGCGTCTCGCCAGGCCCGCTGGGCCGCGCCGGGCAGCTCGTCCTCGCGGATGCGACGGACGCCCTTCCGGGCCACGTTGCCCCATGACCGCGGTGCTTCGTCCTCCGGGCGCGGTGCAGCCGATCGACGACCGGCCTGACCTCGGCCGAACTGAGCCCTTCCGGACTGGCCCCGTCCGGCATCTCCACGGTCGGCACGCCCTCGTCCGACATCTCCTCGGCCCGACGCGCCACCTCGGCCGGCATCTCCACGGTCGGCACGCCCTCGTCCGGCATCTCCACGGCCCGACGCGCCACCTCGGCGGCCAGTGCTTCCATCCCGGGAGCCTCGGCCGGCTTGGGGACGACTGCCTCGGCTGTCCTGACGCGGCCCATCAGACTTCCCGTAACCGCCGCGGCCTGACCCTTCGCGGCCTGACCCTTCGCGCTCGCCGGATCGACCGCCGTCGCGCCGGGAACTGGTCCCGCGGTCGCGTGGGCTGTCGTCGCGGTCTCGCCCGCGGCCCGCCCCGCGGGGCCCGTCGCCACGACCACGGTCTTGCCCGGCACCGCCGCGCGACGCGGGGCGCGGCCGACCGCCGTAAGAGCGCGCGGGACGGTTGTCATCGGGATCGGGCACGGAGCTCATCGTAGGCCCGGCCA
>JBPCMH010000493.1:0-13827 GCA_051002495.1 Acidimicrobiales bacterium | reverse complement strand
GTTTACTACCGCGCTCCCGCGGCCGACAGGAGCGAGCGGTGGCGCTCGTCGTGGGACCGGTATCAGCCGTGGGTGCCAAGCGTCGGCTTCCGCACGGTGCCGTAGCCTCTGGCCGTGCTGACAGCGGACGTGATGGTCGTGGGAGGCGGTCCGGCCGGGGTCGCGGCCGCCATCACGCTCGCTCGGGCGGGGCGCGACACCGTGCTCATTGACAGGGCCACCTTCCCGCGCGACAAGTGCTGCGGCGACGGCCTGACTACCGGTGCTCTCCGGCGCTACGAGGCGCTCGGGCTAGATCCGGCGTCGGTGTCATCGTGGCAACCCGCCAACGACGTGTGGGTGCGGTCGCCGTCCGGGCGCCTCGTCGAGTTTCCACTCCCCCGCGAACAGGGAACCTACGCGGCCATCGCCCGTCGACACGAGCTCGACGCCGCGTTCCTCGATGTGGCCAGGGCCGCCGGAGTAAAGGTTCACGACGGGCATGCAGTGGTGGCCGCGGAGATCCGCCCGGATCATGTCGTGGTCGAGGCCGAGGGCATCGGCAGTCTGGCCGCTCGGTACGCGATCGCGGCCGACGGCATGTGGTCGCCGATGCGGAAGTTCACCGGCGAAGCCGACGTCGCCGAAGGGGGTCCGTACCTGGGTGAGTGGCACGCCTTCCGGCAGTACTTCCAGGCTGTCGCTAACCCAGCCGCGACCGACATGTGGGTGTGGTTCGACGCCGATCTCCTCCCTGGATATGCGTGGTCGTTTCCGCTTCCGGGCGGACGGGCCAACGTGGGCTTCGGGGTGCTGCGAGATGGAGGTACGACCGGCGCGGCGATGCGCGACCTGTGGCGCGATCTGCTCGCCCGTCCCCACATCGTCGAGGTTCTCGGACCTGACGCGGAGCCCGAGGCTCCACACAAGGCATGGCCGATCCCGGCTCGCATCGGCCGTTCAAGCCTTCATGACACGAGCGGCAGAGTCCTGTTCGTGGGCGACGCGGCGCGGGCTACCGACCCCATGACGGGTGAGGGGATTGGCCAGGCGCTGGAGACGGGCGTTCTCGCCGCCGAAGCGGTCCTCAAGGGGGGCCCGGGCGCACCGGGCCAGGCGGCTGCGTTGTACGACGCCCGCGTCCGCAAGGGAATGGCGGTCGACAACAACCTCGCCGCCCTCCTCAGCCGAGCGCTGAAGCATCGCAAGGGCGCCCGCGGTGCGATTCGGGTCGCGGGCTCCACTGCTTGGACGCGACGCAACTTCGCTCGATGGCTGTTCGAGGACTACCCGAGGGCGGTCCTCGCGACGCCCCAGCGCTGGCATCGGCACATGCTTAGCGGCCCTGGCGCCTACCGCGATTGATCCCTCCGTCTGCGAGTCGGGGCCTGAGTACCGTGGTGAGATGAAGATCGGCGAGATTGAGCTCATCCCCCTCGACGACGGGCTGTGCAAGCTGCCACAGGCCTTCTACATCGGCCTTGACTTCGAAGCGCACCCGGAGCTTCTGGCCGAGGACGGCCGGGTTCACATCCCGATCGGGTGCTACCTCCTGCGCACCGACGATCGAACGGTGCTCCTCGACGCCGGTCTTGGGCCTATCGACGTGGGTTGGGCCCGTGGGGGCGAGCTGCCAGCCGCACTGGCCGCCCATGGCGTTGCGCCGGCCGACATCGACACCGTGGTCTGCAGCCACCTCCACATCGACCACATCGGCTGGCTGGCTCAGGATGGCTCGCCTTACTTTCCGAACGCAACCGTGCGCTACGGCGAGGGCGACTGGAAGCAGTTCGTGACCGACGCGGGCGAGGACGATCCCACCCGCCAAATCATGGAGATGCTCGCCGCGGCCGACCGCCTCGATCCGATCAGCGGCGACATGGTTGCTCTCGCTCCTGGCCTCACTGCCCGCGCCACGCCTGGCCACACGCTGGGTCATTACGCGCTCGTGGTGTCATCCGGCGACGAGCGCGCCTACTTGCTCGGTGACGCGGTTGAGTGCCCGTTGCAGATCGACGAACCGGAGTTCTATGTGATGAGCGATGTCGATCCGGCCATGGCTGTGCGCACTAGAGAAGCGCTGTGGCGAGAACTCGAGGGCACCGACGTTGCCGTGGGCGCGGCCCACTTCCCAGGCTTGGAGTTCGGCCGGGTGCTGCGGGGCCAAGGCACCCGCTGGTTCCCCCTGGGTTGATGCACTGCGTGTGGGCCGGTCAACGACCCTTGCGGGCTTCGGCCCACGACTTGCCAGTCTCGACGTCGATGTCGTGGGGCAGGCCGAGCACCCGCTCGCCGATGATATTCCGCTGCACTTCGGACGTGCCGCCGCCGACGGTGAGCGCGGGCGAGAACAGAAAGCCGTAGTGCCAGAAGGGGTCGGGCGACCCGAGGGGGCCGCCACTCGTGAGCATCCCCGTCGGGCCGGCGAGATCCTTGGCCAGGCCCATGATGTGCTGGCCGTGCTCGTCGGCCATCGCCTTGCGGATGGACGCCTCCGGTCCCGGCTCCTTGCCCTGCACCAGTGCCGACACCGTGCGCAGACGGATCAGGCGGAGCACTTCGGCCTCGATGGCCAGCGAGGCAAGATCCTGCCGGACCAACGCATCATCGGTGGAGCCCTGACTCTTGACTTGGTCAATCAGATCGCCCGAGGTCGGTCCGCGCCCGCACAGCGCGCCCTCGCCCGAGAGCGAGACGCGCTCGTTGCCGAGCGTGACCTTGGCCAGCCCCCAACCTTGGTTCTCCTCACCCACCAGGTTCTCGGCCGGAATGCGAACATCGTCAAAGAACACCTCGTTGAAAGTGTGCCCGCCGGTCATCTCGATGATGGGACGGATGTCGATCCCTGGGGCGTCCATCGGGCAGACGAAGTACGACACCCCTTGATGCTTCGGGGAGTCGGGATCGGTCCGGGCGATGAGGATGCCGAACTTCGCCATGTGTCCGAGCGACGTCCAGATCTTTTGGCCGTTGACGACGTACTCGTCGCCGTCGCGCATGGCTCTGGTGCCGAGGTTGGCCAGGTCGGAGCCGGCGTCGGGCTCGGAGAAGAGCTGACACCAGATCTCTTCGCCCGACAGGATCGGCACGAGATATCGCTTCTTCTGCTCCTCGGTGCCCGAATGAATGAGCGTCGGCCCGGCCCAGCCGATACCGATCACGTTGCCGGGCCGGTTCACCTTGGCCCGCTTGAGTTCGTCGTCGATGATCAGCTGATGAATCGGGTCGGCACCGAGCCCCCAAGGCTCCGGCCAATGCGGTGCGACATAGCCCGCTTCAGCCAACTGCCGCCCCGTCGGCGAGGGGTTGGCCGCCAACCACGAGCGCACTGCAAGCCGTCGGGGATCGTCCTCCCCAGGCAGATCAAAGTCCATGAGGTTTGAGCGTAGGCCGTTCCCAGATCAGGAGGTGGAGGTGGACGCGGCCGCGGCGGCCAGGTCGGCTGCGTAGTCGGCATCCGGGCCGACCAGCAGCGGCGGCAAGCCTCGCTCGCGGTCCCAGGCCAACGTGTCGGCCGCGGTCTCCAGTAGGGACCGGTTCACCAGACCAGCCGCAACCGCTCGTTCGATCGACGCCTGGAACAGACCATCGACCGATCCGTCCTCCGGCAAAGCGAGCGGGAGCGAAACCTCGCTCTCGGCCAGCAACTCCTGAGGGGCCCACACCGGGGCGATCGTCGCGTCGGCCGCCTCGGCGCACGCCGCGATCATGTCGAACATTGTTGCTGGGTCGGATGGACCGGCCGCGTTGAACGTGCCGGTGATCTTCTCCGTGGCGGTGCGTACAACGAAGTCGCCGAGATCCCGGCCATGGATCACCTGCACCGGTTGATGTCCGCGTGGGGGGCACAGCATCTGACCGCCGGCGGAGGCCCGACGCACCAAGTACGTGAAGCGATCCGTCGGATCGTGGGACCCCGCCACGATGCCAGGCCGCACGATGGTGAGGTCGCCCCTGAACTGGTCCTGAAGCAATTGCTCACAAGCCACCTTCAGCGCGCCGTAGGTCTGGCCGGTGACCTCTTCAGTCGGACGATCGAGTACGGCAAGCGGTGCGTCCTCGTCGATCGGCCCCACCGCTGGATCGGCATACACCGACACCGTTGAGATGAACACATAGTGCGGGGCACGGGTGTCGAGTGCGTCCATGGCCTGCTTTACGTGGCGCGGCACATAGGCGCAGGTGTCGATGACCGCATCCCAGCGGCCGGACCGAATGGCGTCGTACTCGGCCTGGTCGCGGTCACCGTGCAGGTGTTCACACCCCGGGAAGAGCGTTGGGTTCGTACGGCCCCGATGAAAGAGCGTGACTTTGTGGCCGGCATCGATCGCCGACTCGACGATATGACGACCCACAAACTTGGTTCCACCGAGGACAAGCAGCCGCTGACGCATGCGGGCACGATATCCGAACAGGTCCGACCACAGCGGCGGCAGGAGTAGCAGGGCGGCGCTGGGGCATCGACGGCGCGCTCTCTAGACTCTCCGCCGACCGCCGGAGGGGCCGGGGGCGAGAGGGGGGCTCAGATGCCGGGTTGGAATTTCGCAGAGGTGTGGGAGACCGTGGCGGATCAGCTTCCGGACGCAACGGCCCAGGCACAGGGAGACCGGTCGTTCACTTGGGGCGAGTTCGACCGCAGGGCCGACGGCATCGCCAAGACGCTCCTCGACCTCGGCGCCTCTCATCAGGACAAGGTCGCCCAGTACCTCTACAACAGCACCGAGTACCTCGAGTCGATGTTCGGCATCTTCAAAGCAGGCCTGGTGCCGGTCAACACCAACTACCGGTACGCGGACGAAGAGCTGCTGTACCTGTGGGACAACGCCGACGCCGTCGCGGTGGTCTTCCACGGCCAGTTCAGCGATCGCGTCGAGACCCTCCGCCACAAGCTGCCGGCCATCGTTGGCTGGATCTGGGTCGACGACGGCAGCGGGCCGTGCCCGGACTGGGCCATCCCGTACGAGCAGGCGGCGAGCGCGGCCGACGAGCGGGTCCGGCCCAGTTGGGGACGCGACGGCGACGACTTGTACATGCTCTACACCGGCGGAACCACCGGCATGCCGAAGGGCGTGATGTGGCGCCAGGACGACATCTTCTCGACCCTCAACGGCTCGTCCCTCGGCATCCGTTTCGAGGAGAACGGGTCAATCGAAGACATCCGAGCCCAGATCACCCAGCCAGGCATGATCGCCCTCCCCGCCTGTCCGCTGATGCATGGCACAGGAGCCTTCACCTCGTTCTCCACGCTTAGTGGAGCGGGCAGCGTGGTCACGTTGACGCAACGCAACTTCGATCCTGAGGAGTTGTTGCAGACGATCGCGGATCGCAAGGTGAACGTGCTGGCCATGGTGGGCGACGCGTTCGGCAAACCGATGCTGCGAGCGCTTGAAGCCAACGCGGGCAAGTGGGACATCGCGAGCTTGGTGGCCATCGTGTCCTCGGGCGTGATGTGGAGTGAGGAGACCAAGCAAGGCTTGCTCGGCCACCACGCTGGCATGCTCCTTGTTGACGCGTTCTCATCATCCGAAGCGCTGGGCATGGGCTCGTCGGTCTCCTCCGCGGGCGGCGCGGTGAAGACGGCCAAGTTTTCTCTCGGCGACAACGCCCGGGTGATCGATGACGACGGAAACGACGTCGAACCGGGCTCCGGTGCGGTGGGTCGGGTGGCGGTCAAGGGCCGGACGCCGGTGGGCTACTACAAGGACGAGGAGAAGTCGGCTCGTACCTTCCTGGTGATCGACGGTGAGCGCTACAGCGTGCCTGGCGACTTCGCCACGGTGGAGGTCGACGGCACTCTCCAACTGCTCGGGCGGGGATCGGTCTGCATCAACACGGGCGGCGAGAAGGTCTACCCAGAGGAAGTCGAGGAGGTGCTCAAGACCCACGCATCCATCCAGGACGCAGTGGCGGTTGGCATCCCTGATGACAAGTGGGGCGAGGCCATCACCGCCGTCGTCGAACCGGTCGCGGGCAGCACCGTCGACGCTGATGATGTGATCGCACACGTGAAGGCCCGCCTCGCCGCGTTCAAGGCCCCGAAGCACGTCGTGACCGTCGACACCATCGGTCGAGCGCCGAACGGCAAGGTCGACTACAAGCGACTGAAGTCCGAAGCCGCGGCCAGCCTCGGCGTGCAGATCTAAACGGTCACCCAACCGCCGACACGCTGGTCAGCGTCAAGGCCACCGTCGGACGGTCGACACCGGTGACGACGCCGTCGACGCGCAATCTTCCATTCGAACCGCGCAGTGTCACCGCGTCGCGGGTTTCGCTCACCAAGACTCGATAGCCGGCTCCCCGCAAGACATCGACAGCCGTCAGCGCTGCCACGCTGCCGGCGTCATCGACTTCCCAGCGCGCCGTCACCGTCGGACACTGCTTGAGGCAAAGCGGGTCGCCCGTTGACAGCGTGGTGGATATCGACCAGGCGTCGGCCACAACCAGCCGCCGCACCTCGGCACGGAGTTCGTCATGGGTGAGCGGGGTGCTCACGGCGACTGCTCCAGCAACCAGCAGTCCCGATGTGAGGGCAGCGATCACGACCGATCGCCGCCCTCGTGACAGCTGCCAGGCGATCTGCGTCGGGACGACGCCAAACAGCGCACCAAGCCACAGCCAGGACGGCGGGCGGCGCGCCAAGCCAAACAACAGCGAGAAGATCGCGGCCACCATCAGCCACGAGCCGATCAGGGCAAGGTTGCGCAACGCCCTCACGGTCAGGTCGGAAACCAACTGGCGAAGGCCCTGGCCAGCGGCAGATTTCCCGCGATCAGGACCCGGCCGGCTGTGAACAGCTCGATCGGGTCAGCCACCCCGGCCACGACTCGTACGAACTCGATTGGCGTGGCCGACAGCAAGACGTGGGCCCGCCGGGGCGGCTCGTCGTCGTCGTCCCGAATAGCGACGGTATGACACGCACCCGCGTCAACCACGAGCTGCTGCCGCTCGCGATTCGTCGGATCGCCGACCTCCCACTGGATCACGCCGTCCAACGAGCCCGCAGCAGCAGGGTCGAAACGGGTGCAGAAGGTCGCCATACCGGCGTCGACGAGGTCCTTGAGAGTCATCGTCTCGAGCAGACCTTCGATTTCGTCGTCTGCGGTGTCAGCGCTCACCGCGGAAAAGGGGGGGCTGAGTGTCATGGCTGGTGCCTCCTGCCGGGCACGGGCACGTTACCGGCTTCGAGCGGACGGGTCGGTTCTGGAAGACTCACCGAATGCGTCGTTGGCGTGTTGTCCTGTTTGTAGCGACTGCCCTTGGCACCGTCGTCGCGGTTGTCCGCCGCAAGCCCGGTGCGACGCTGATGCCGACGGGCGTGATCCGCCGGAGCACCACGATGGCTGGCCTTGGCGCGCGGGTCGGTACCGCCGCCGCCCTGACCAGGGCCCAGCAGGTGTTCGCGTCGGCGGAGCGGCGGGCCGAACTGGATGAGCGCCTGCAGATGCGGACAGCCGAGCAAGTGGCGGCCACCCTCGGCAACATGAAGGGGGCGATGATGAAGCTCGGCCAAATGGCCAGCTATCTCGACGACGGCCTCCCAGAGCCGTTGCGCTTGGCGCTGCAGGACCTACAGCAGGACGCGCCACCGATGAGCGGCGATTTGGCCGCTGGGGTCGTCGCCGAAGAGCTCGGAGACCAGCCCGAGCGAGTCTTCGCCGAGTGGGACCCGGTGCCCATTGCCGCGGCATCGATCGGACAAGTGCATCGGGCGATGACCCATGACGGTCGGGCCGTGGCGGTGAAGGTGCAGTACCCGGGCGTGGCCGAGGCGGTCAGGTCTGACCTCGAGACCAGCGACCTGATCACCCAAGCCGTCCGGCTCGTGTATCCGAACTTCGACACCAAGGCGATGGCGAACGAGATTCGCGACCGGCTCACCGAAGAGCTCGACTACACCATCGAGGCCGACAACCAGCGGCTCTTTGCCAAGTACTGGGACGGGCATCCGACGATCCACATCCCACGGGTCTTGCCCGAGCTCTCGACACGCCGGGTCCTGACCACCGAGCTGGTTATCGGGGCTCGGTTCGACGAGCTGGCCACTTGGGACCAGGCCGCCCGTGACCGCACCGCCGAGACCATCTTTCGGTTCGTCTTCGGCAGCCTGTATCGCCTGCACGCCTTCAACGGTGATCCGCATCCCGGCAACTACATCTTTCACGACGGGGGCCGCGTCACGTTCCTCGACTTTGGGCTGGTCAAGCGGTTCACGCCGGCCGAGGTACGCCTCTTTGAGGACTTGATCCAGGGAATGGTGCTCGACCGCGACCCCGCGGCCCTGCGATCAACGCTTGAGGACGGCAACATCATCGTGCGAGATGCACCCGTCGACGACGCCGCGCTGTACGAGTACTTGTCGCACTTCTACGACTTGGTGCTCCACGACCGTGACCAAGCCTGGACTCCGGAGTATGCGAGCGAGACGGTCCGCCAGATCTTCGACCGCGGCAGCGCCGTCGCTCCGTATGCAACCGGGGGCGGCAGCGCCTTCGTGATCATTCAGCGCATCAACCTGGGGTTGTACGCGCTGTTCGGCCGGCTCCATGCCACCGCCAACTGGCATCGGATCGCTTGCGAGATCTGGCCGACCGTGGACGGGCCACCCTCGACCGAGATGGGCAAGGCGGAGGCCGACTGGCGACTCGCCCGCTGAACGACCTGAGCGACCACAGCGAGGGTTCAGGCGCCGAAGACCTGGGCCAACTCGGCCGGGGCAACGACATCGAGCTGCTGATAGGTGCAGGACGACGGGTCTCGGTCAGGCCGCCAGCGCACGAACTGACCGGCGTGCCGGAATCGGCTGCCCTGCAGCTGGTCATACGAAACCTCGCAGACCAGTTCGACCCGGACGGGCTCCCACGACAGATCCTTCTTGGAGTTCCAGCGCGACACCGCACCTGGCAGGCGCTGGCCGGCCGCGGCCTCGGCCCACGACTCCCAGGGGTGATCGGCGAGCGAGTTGTCCCGGTAGGGCGCGAGGAGGTCGACCAACTCTGCCCGCTTCTTCATGGTGAACGCGGCGGCCACGCCGATGTGATGGAGGTCGCCGTCGGCGTCGTACAGCCCGAGCAACAACGAACCGACGATGCCGCCGCTCTTATGCCACCGAAAACCGGCGACCACGCAGTCGGCTGTGCGCGAGTGCTTCACCTTGACATGGGTTCGCTCGCCTTCCCGATACGGCGTGTCCAGCCGCTTGGCCAGGACGCCGTCGAGCCCGGCTCCCTCGAAGCGGGTGAACCAGTCCCGTGCCACGTCGGGGTCGGACGTCGACGGCGACAGGTGCAGCGGCGGCCGGACCGCGCCCATCAACTCGACCAAACGTTCCCATCGCGCAGAGAGCTGGTCCTCCCGCCAGTCGCGGCCGTCTGCGGCCAGCAGATCGAACCCGACGAACGAGGCGGGCGTCTCAGCCGCCAGCCTGTTGACCCGCGACTCGGCCGGATGGATGCGCTGCTGGAGCGCGTCGAAGTCGAGCCCATCTGGGCCGGCGACGACCAGTTCCCCGTCGATGACGACGCCATCCGCCAGTTGCTCCCGGATCGGATCGAGCAACTCCGGGAAGTAGCGAGTCAGCGGTTTGGTGTTGCGACTACCGAGTACGACCTCGTCGCCATCGCGGAACACGATGCAACGGAACCCGTCCCACTTCGGCTCGTACTGCCAGTTCGGACCTTCGGGCACCGCCTTGGCCGCTTTGGCCAACATCGGTGAAACGGGCGGCTCAACAGGCAGCGACATCAGCGCGAGTTGAGCACATCGGCGATCGCTTGCACCCGTGGGTCGACCATCACCGATTCGAGCGGGAGCGGCAGCGCCAACGACCAGTTCGTGCCACCGACCGTTCCTGGGTAGTTGGGTCGGACCGTCACCGCCAGCGCGTCCTCAAGCGATGCGGTGATCAAGGCCGATGGGGCGGAGGCCAAGAGTCGGTACGCCTCGAGCGTGGTGGCTTCCACGGTTGCGTCGTCAGTCATGCCAGTCCAGGCCCGCAACCGATCACGGAGAGCGGCCATCGACGTGGAGTTGACCCGCATCCCCCGGGCGGCCTGCTCCGCCTCGTCAGAGCCGGTCCAGACGCCAGCCACGGTCGGCAGATCATGGGTGCTGACCGCGGCGAGACTGCGTTCTGGATAAGTCTGCGGCGGCTCATCCTCGAACCAAAGCAGGCGGTACGACAGCACGTTGCGCTCGGCGAGGGCGTCCCTCACCCACGGCTCGACCGTGCCGAGATCTTCGCCGACCACGTAGGCGCCGGCTCGGTGTGACTCGAGCGCAACGATGTCGAGCATCTCCTCCCATGGGTAACGCACGTAGGTGCCATCGGCCGGGCTCGCACCTGCAGGGATCCAGAACAAGCGAAACAGACCCATGATGTGATCGATGCGGACCCCGCCTGCGTGGGCAAACGCCGACCGGACTGTGGCGATGAACGGCTCGAAGTGGGCGGCGCGCAACTTCCAGGGATGCATCGGTGGAAGCCCCCAGTTCTGACCGTCGGCGTTGTACTCGTCGGGCGGCGCTCCGATCGAGACCCCGTCGACGTAAACGTCGCGCCAGATCCAGGTGTCGGCCCCCCCAGGGTCGACACCAACGGCAAGATCCTGAATCAGATCGACCACACCGGAGGCGGCAAAGAGCTGCTGGTCACGGAGCCACTGCACCCACACGTGGAACCGCACCCGAGCGGCGTCGCACGCACCCTCCACTTCCAGCCCTGCCGGGTCGCGCAACGACTCGGGCCACCCGCGCCAGGACCGACCATGTTGCTCGGCCAAGGTGCAGAACTGTCCCCATCGCAACAGCGCGTCACCTTGCGCTTCACCCTGAGCGTCGATCCAGGCATCGAACTCCGGACCCGGCGGCGCAGCCGCCCAGAGCAACTCCGCCGCGGCCAACTTGAGGCGAAGCACCTCGTCGCGGTCGATCGATCGCTCCCGGTTGAGCTCACGCCCCTCCGTCGCCAACACGGCGAGATCAGCGCGCACCTTCGCTCCGGCGGGAATCGCTCGTATGAGGTCGTCTATCGACAGGTGGAGCAAGCTGCGGAAGCACCGGCTGCTGGGGTAGTACGGGCTGGTCTGGACGGGTGTCGTTGGCGTCGGGCTGTGGAGCGGGCTCACCAGCAGGAGCCGAGCCCCCGCTTGGGCCGACCAGGTGGCGAGGCGGTAGAGGTCAGCGAGGTCACCGATCCCCCAACTCTCATGGGACCGAGTGGCATACAGGTGCACCGCCCATCCCCATCCCGACATCGAGCCCGGAAGGTGGCATCGGCCGGGCGACACGATCAGCCTGATACGGCGCCCATCCTCGAGGACGAGCCAGTGGTACCCAAGCGGCAGGTTCGACGCCACGCCGTCGACGGGCAGCCGACGGTCGTCCTCGGTGTGGATCTCGCCGGACCCGCCCACTTGCACTGAGTCGCCAGCGCGCACGATCCATAGGTCATCGACCGAAGGGGGATCAGCATCGTCGGCATCCATCGCCTCTCCGACGGCGTCGATCGTTACCGCCGGTGGCACTCGCCATCCGTCCTCTGCGTCGCGGTAGCCCCGATCGACGCCCCACGCTGCTGCGTCGAAGGTCACACGGCGGACGGTACCCGCGTCGCGACGTGCCTACGCTGGCAGGGTGACAGACGCGGTGGTGATCGGATCTGGACCGAACGGGCTCGTCGCGGCGAACCTGCTGGCCGACCGCGGGTGGTCGGTGACGGTGCTCGAGGCTGCGACCGAGCCGGGCGGCGCGGTCCGCAGTGCCGAGTTGCTCGAGCCTGGCTATGTCAACGACCTGTTCTCGGCGTTCTACCCCCTTGGCAAGGCGTCGCCGATCATCGGCGGGCTGCAACTCGAGGAGTACGGCCTCCGCTGGTGTCGGGCTGACGTACCGCTGGCCCACCCAGCGCTCGACGGCTCCTGTCCCATCATTGGGGCGACACCAGAGGCCACTGCTGCGTCTCTCGAAGCCCTCGCTCCAGGCGACGGCGAGGCGTGGCTGCGCTTGTTCGACCGGTGGGAGACCGTTGGCGCCGACCTGCTCGGCACGCTGTTCCGCCCGTTTCCACCCGTGCGGAGCGCGCTCGGCTTGGCTTGGAAGCTGAAGCCAGCGGAGATGATTCGCTTCACTCGGTTCGCGCTGTTGCCGGTGAGGCGCCTCGGCGAAGAAGAGTTCGTCGGCGAGGCTGCTCGCCGATTGCTCGCGGGCAACGCTTTACACGCCGACTTCGCGCCAGAGAGCACGCTGTCAGGTTTCTTCGGTTGGTTGTTGGCCTCGCTTGCCCAGCAGGTCGGGTTTCCGGTACCGGAGGGTGGAGCCGGGCGACTGTCGGGTGCAATGGTCGAGCGGCTCAAGGCCAAGGGTGGCGACGTGATCTGTGACGCGCGGGTCGAGAACATTGTCGTGCGTGGCGGCAAAGCGGTCGCCGTGCAGCTTGTCGGCGGCGAGACCATCTCCGCCAAGCGAGCCGTCATCGCCGATGTCGACGCCCCGACCCTCTACCTCGACTTGGTTGGTCGCGAACACCTGCCCGCAGCCTTCCTGGCCGACGTGGACCGATTTCACTGGGATGCGGCAACGGTCAAGGTCGACTGGACCTTGGATGGGCCCATCCCGTGGTCGGCCGACGGAGCGCGGCTGGCAAGCGTGGTGCACGTTGCCGACTCGGTCGACGACCTCACCATCGGCGCGGCCCAACAAACCGCGGGCCTCCTTCCGGAGCGTCCGTTCCTGCTTGTCGGCCAACAGCACCTGACCGACCCGACCAGACAGCCCGCCGGCAAGGAGACGGCGTGGGCCTATACCCACGTGGCCCGAACCGTGAAGGGAGATTGCGGCGGTGATCTGACCGGACGATGGGATACCCGAGAAGCCGAACTGTTCACGGCCCGGATGGAGTCGCAGATCGAGCGACTCGCGCCAGGGTTCGGAGACCTCATCCGGAAGCGACACATCTTCACCCCGCCGATGCTCGATGAGGCCAACGCCAACCTCAGTCATGGCGCGATCGGCGGTGGCACCTCACAACTTCACCAGCAGTTGGTGTTCCGGCCCGTGCCCGGACTCGGACGGGCTGAGACCCCGATCAAGAATTTGTTCCTGGGTTCGTCGTCTGCCCATCCGGGCGGCGGCGTTCATGGGGCGTGCGGAGCGAACGCGGCGAAGGCGGCGCTGTCGTCCAAGTTAAAGCGCCGCGTCGTCCGCCCCGCTCGCTGACTCCGCCTAGCTGACTCTCCCATCGAGAAGCCAGGGCCAGCTGATCAGGGCAGCGTGCGCTCCATGCGGAGTCGGGTTCCTCGCGGCGGTGTGTGGTCAATGTCGACGCTCGACATGAACTCGCGGATGATCTGCAATCCGCGACCGGATGTGGCCTCTCGGTCGGGCAACCGAACGGCGTCTGGATCGAACCCAGGTCCGCTGTCGTCGACGGAGATGGCGATGCGTTCGGGCGTCAGATCGGCGCGCAACACGTACTCGTCCTCAGGTCCGCTGGCCGCGTGGCGGATGACGTTGGCGCAGGCCTCATCCACGGCGAGAACGACCTCGGCGATGACTTCCGGGTCAATGCCGACGATCTCCAGATAGCCGTGCAGCACGCGCCGAGTTTCAGCGAGGAGCCGAGGCGTCGCAGGCGAGGACAGTTGGAAGACGATATGCATGGCGTTGCTGTTGGCGTACCCGACGCTCCCTCCAACTAACCCGAATGCCCTCCAACTACTCCCACTGAACTCCCTTTCCGCACATCGGGCGAGGGATGTCGCGCATGTCACGAGCGTGACGTTCGGGCGAGGGTGAAGACGGTTGGCGATATCGCGAGCAGCTCGAGGATCTGTAGCTGAAGGGGGTCGAGTT
>JBPCMH010000492.1:0-7583 GCA_051002495.1 Acidimicrobiales bacterium | reverse complement strand
GACTGGAGGAGTTGTGCCTGCGTGTCGGCCACGCCAACCGCGACCCCGCACTCGACGGAAGCACGCGTGGCACCAAGCGCGGCTGCCAGCGATCGGCCCTCGTCGCGGAGCTCCGCTTCGAGTACGGCCATTTCGATCGCGGCCTTGGCCAATGAATGACCGGCGAACCGATCGAGAATCTCCACAACGCCAGCCGTGTCGACATCACGACCGACCACCGCTGGTAGCAAATGCTCACGCAGCACGAGTGCCGCCGACTCCACGTATTCGTGGGTGTAGGTCGGCGCCATCAGGGCCGGGCATTCCCCCCACCCCTGACCACGGTCGGTATCGGCTCGCACCAGCAGGGTGTGACGCTCGCGCACCAGCCCGTGGGCGGCTCTGAAAGGCTCGACCATGGGCAGGCTGACCCGGAATACCTCGAACCCGTCGATTCTCATGTGGACACCTTAGGAGTGGTGCGGCCCCGATAGCTCTGGTGCTCAGCTCGACGGACGCCGGTCCCAATCGGGATCGAGCTGATGAAGGAAGTCATGACACCGCTCTTCCTCAGTGGCCTCGCCGATCGCGCCCGCGCTGCGGCGAAGCCCATCGACGCATCGCAGGAACCCGCGGTTGGATTCCTCGCGCCAGCGCACGTAGCCCGAACCACGCCACCCGTTGGCTCGAAGTGCGTCCAGCCCCCGGTGATAGCCGACCCGGTAGTAGGCATAGGCCTCCACATCGTCACGAGCGAGATCGCCGAGCTGGGCCCATCCCTGCAGAAGCAAGGGGTTGGCCGCCACGACCTCGACAACCGCGTCGCGCCGCTGCTCCGGGGGAGCCACCAGCGCGTCGGTCAATCGGGCGGTCACCGCGCCCGGAGGCTCGGGGAGCACGGTCTCTGGCAGTCCAGCGCTGAGATTCACGGGGGCGTCCGACATGTCGTCATGGTTGCACACCCCGGTACGGTGACCATCGTCATGACCGCCTGCGTGTTCTGTCAGATCATCTCGAACGCACTGCCAGCGCATGTGGTGCTGGACGAACCTGGTGTTCTGGCCTTCCTCGACGCGCGACCCGTCTTCCCCGGTCATGTCCTGGTGGTGCCCCGAGACCATCACGGCACGCTCACCGACCTGCCGCCCGACGCGGTCGGCCCGTACTTCGCGTCCGTTCAGCGGGTCGCCGCCGCCGTGCGAGACGGGCTCGGCACCGACGGCACCTTCGTCGCAATGAACAACGTCGTCAGCCAGAGCGTGCCTCATCTGCACACCCACGTGGTGCCGAGACGATTCAAGGACGGGCTCCGTGGGTTCTTCTGGCCACGCCAGCGGTACGCCGACGATGACGACGCGGCGGCATATGCGGCAAAGGTCGCGTCAGCGATCGAGGGACGACAATGATCGAGGCTGTTCTGTTCGATCTGCACGGCGTGGTCACCTCGTCGCCTTGGGCCGCCCTTGCCTCGGTGGGAGCGGGGTCGGGTCGGACGGAGGCCGAGGTGCTTGCGGTCATGCTCGGTGACTACGCCGAGGACGGTGACCACCCATGGCACTGTCTCGAACGGGGCGAGATCTCCATCATCGACTACGCAACGGCGGTCGCCGGCCTGGCAGCTGAGGCCGGTATCGATCTCGACTTCGGCGCGCTGCGGGGATTCAACGACTCGATCCACGTCAATGGCGCGGTGGTCTCCTACATCGAGGGGCTCCGGCGACGGCGTGTGCGGGTGGCCCTCGTCACGAACAACGTCAAGGAGATGGCCGACGGCTGGCGGAGTTTGCTACCGGATGGCCTGTTCGACGTGGTAGTCGACTCGTCGTCGACCGGTGTGCGCAAGCCCAACCCCGAGATCTTCCGATTAGCGCTGCGCGAACTGGCCGATCTACCGCCCGAACGCGCCGTGTTCCTCGACGACGTCGAGTCCAACGTTCAGGGCGCCAGGGAGGCCGGGCTCCACGGCATCGTCGTCGGCGACATCGACACCGCGCTAGCCCAACTCGACGCGGTCATGGCGGCGCGGCAAGGCTGACCGCATGGAGCTCATCCTCATACGTCACGCCGAGCCAGTGAAGATCGTCGACGCCACGGGGCCTGCCGATCCTCCGCTCGCTGACCGGGGCACCGCGCAGGCCGAACGCATGGCGGATTGGCTGGCCACCGAGGTGATCGACGGCGTGTGGTCGAGCCCTATGCGGCGAGCGCAGGAAACGGCTGCCCCGCTCAGCGACCGGCTCGGCATCGAGATTGTGGTCGATCATGAACTTGCCGAATACGACCGCGACGCGACCTCCTACATCCCCATCGAAGAACTCAAGGCGGCCAAAGACGAGAGATGGCTGGCCATGGTGGAAGGCAACTTCGAAAGCGAGACCGGCGTTGACCCCAAGGACTTTCAGGCCGGCGTCGTGCGCGCCATCGACCACATCGCCAGCGGGAACCCAGGTAGCCGGGTTGCCGTCGTGTGTCACGGCGGGGTCATCAACGCCTATGTCGGTCATGTTCTTGGCATCGAGCGGGTGCTGTGGTTCGAGCCCCGTTACACGTCGGTGACGCGGGTCATGGCTTCGCGGCATGGCGACCGCACCCTGGTCAGCCTCAACGAGACGGCTCATCTTCGCGGGAGCGATCTGCTGGCGTGATGAGTGGACGTGTGCTGCGTGGGCTGGCTGCGATCGGCCGGCCGCCACCGGCCGGGTCAGGCCATGCGGAGCAGGTGGTAGTTCTTCTTCCCGCGCCGGAGCACGATGTAGCGACCATGGAGGAGGTCGCCCTTGGTGAGGGTGGCGTCGGCGTCGTCGACCTGCCGCCCGTTCACGTAGACACCGGGGAACGCCCGGCGGGCCTCGCCCTTTGACTTGGCTAGGCCGGCGTTCACGAGTACGTCTACGAGGGCGAGGCCGTCGATCCCGTCCGCCGTCGCATCTGACGATGGCGCGCCATCGAGTGCCTCCAACAACGTTGCCTCGTCGAGGCCAGCGACTTGGCCGGAGAACAGGGCCTCCGATGCCGCGACCGCTCGCTCGGCAGCCTCTTGCCCGTGCACGAACGCGGTTACCTCCCACGCCAGTTCCCGCTGCGCTTCCCTCCGCTCTGGGCGTTGCTCGACCGCATCGTCGAGGCCAGTGATCCGGGCTTGGTCGAGCCATGTGAAGTAACGCAGGTAGGTGCCGACCATGCTGTCGTCGACGTTGATGAAGTGCTGGTAGAGGCGGTACGGGCTGGTGCGACCGGCGTCCAGCCAGACCGTGTCGCCCGCCGCGCTCTTGCCCATCTTCGTGCCGTCGGAGTTCAACACCAGCGGGGTGGTCAGGCTGTAGACAGCCTCACCCCTGAGCTTCCGGACCAGGTCGACGCCCATCACGATGTTGCCCCACTGATCGCTCGCTCCCATCTGTAGCCGGCACCCGTGGGCATCGAAGAGATGAACGAAGTCGTAGGCCTGCAGGAGCATGTAGGAGAACTCGGTATAGGAGATTCCGTTCTCGCTGTCGAGACGGCTCCGGACGGACTCCTTGGCCACCATCTGGTTGATGGTGAAATGCTTGCCGACGTCACGCAGGAACTCCAGGTAGCCGAGGCCCCATAGCCATCCACCGTTGTCCTCCATCAGCGCTTGGCCGTCAGAGAAGTCGAGGAAGCGCTCGATCTGCCGCCGGATCCCGGCCATGTTCTCCTCAAGCTGGGCCGGGCTGAGCAAGTTGCGCTCATCGCTGCGTCCGCCCGGATCGCCGATCATGCCGGTCCCGCCACCGGCCAAGGCGATGGGGCGATGACCAGCCTCTTGCAGCCGACGGAGGTTGCAAAGCTGGAGCAGGTTCCCAATGTGGAGGCTCGGCGCCGTCGGGTCGAACCCGATATAGACCGTGAGCGAGCCTTCGTCGAGAAGCTTGGGCAGATCGGGATCGGTGATCTGATGCACCAGCCCCCGCCACTGCAGGTCTTCGAACAGGCTGCTCATGGCAGACAAGCCTGCCATGTCCACGCCCCCGCACTGAACCCATTCCGTCGATGGGGGTTGGGTCGTACCATCGGCTGGTGCGCCGGACAGGTCTGGCGAGCGACGCGCACCCCCGAGGGCGGGCACCGCCGACACCCCGCCCTCCGCGGCGGAAGTGGGCATCGTCGCCCTCGGCGCTCCGCCTCATCAGCCGAGTCGGCCATCGACCGCCAGCCTTCGGGCCGAAGTTCGCCCGACAAGACCTCGACTTCTTCCTGCAGCACTGACCGGGGCACAATGACGGGCGTGGACGACACCATCGGCGAAGTCACGGCCGCCATCGCGGCGCGCGAACCCGTTGACGTACGCGAGAAGGAGAGCATCGATCGGTTCCTCGAAGCGGTGCCGCGCCTGCCTCGTCCCTTCGATGAGCACGCCGATCCAACCCACATCACCGGGAGCGCCATCGTCGTCGGGCGGCGGGGCGTCGTTCTCCACCGGCATCGCAAGCTCGGTCTCTGGCTCCAGCCGGGCGGGCACATCGATACCGGCGAGCTCCCATGGGACGGAGCGCTCCGAGAGGCGGCTGAGGAGACCGGACTCGACGTCATCCACCCGAAGGCTGGCCCGGAACTCGTCCACGTCGACGTGCATCCTGGACCGCACGAGCACACTCATCTCGATCTCCGCTACCTGTTGCACGCAGGCGACGCCGATCCCGCGCCGGGGCCAGATGAGAGCCAGGACGTGCGATGGTTCGCCTGGGATGATGCGATCGACACGGCTGATCCCGGGCTCCGGGGCGCCCTCATCGCTCTGCGCCCGAGGTTCGAGGCGGAGCCCTCGCCCCAGCCTCGGTAGTCTCCCCGGCATGTACCCAGGGACCCACGCGGCGAACAACCCCAACAAGCTTGCCTACGTGATGGCAGGCTCCGGCGAGTCGGTGACCTACCGAGAACTCAACGACGTCAGCAACCAGCTCGCGCAGTTGCTGTGGGACCGCGGGTTGCGCCCCGGCGACGGCATCGCCATCTCCATGGAGAACAACACCCACTACCTGAAGTGTGTATGGGCTCCGCAGCGATCCGGCCTGTACTACACCTGCATCAACTACCGACTCACCGCCTCCGAGGTCGAGTACATCCTGAACGATTGCGGCGCCAAGGTGTTCATCACGACCCACGAACAGCGAAAGGTTGCGGCAGAGCTCGTCGACAAGATGCCGAACGTGCACACCAAGCTGATGATCGGCGGCACGATCGAGGGCTACGAGAGCTTCGAGGAGGTGGTGGGTGGCTACCCAGCCGAGCCCATCGCGGAGGAACTCGAAGGCAGCGACATGCTCTACTCGTCCGGGACAACTGGACGCCCCAAGGGTGTTCGGCCTCCCCTTCCAAACGCACCGGCGGGCAGCCCGTCTGCGGTCTTGATGCTCGGCCAGATGCTGTACGGCTTCTCCGAGGATTCGATCTACCTCTCACCCGCGCCCATGTACCACGCCGCGCCGCTTCGATTCACGATGGCTATTCAGCGGATTGGGGGCACGTCGGTGATCATGGAGCACTTCGATCCTGTGGAGTTCCTCAAGACCATCGAGGAGCACAAGGTGACCCACACGCAGGTCGTCCCGACGATGTTCGTTCGTTTGCTGAAGCTCGACCCGGGCGAGCGGACCAAGTACGACACGTCATCGCTGCAGACGTGCATCCACGCCGCGGCCCCGTGTCCTATACCGGTGAAAGAACAGATGATCGACTGGTGGGGTCCGGTCATCCACGAGTACTACGCCGGCACCGAGGGCAACGGCTTCTGCGCCTGCAACTCCGAGGAGTGGATGGCCCACAAGGGCACGGTCGGCAAGCCGCTCGTCGGCCAACTCCACGTTTGCGACGAGGAAGGCGAAGAGCTGCCCATCGGCACCGCCGGCACGATCTACTTCGAGGGCGGCGCGACGTTCGTCTATCACAACGACCCCGAGAAGACGAAGGGCAGCCGCGACCCGAAGGACCGAGGTTGGACGACCCTGGGCGACGTTGGCTATGTCGATGACGACGGCTTTCTCTACCTCACCGACCGCAAGGCTTACATGATCATCTCAGGCGGTGTGAACATCTATCCGCAGGAAGCAGAGAACGTGCTGGTCACCCACCCGAAGGTCATGGATGTGGCCGTATTCGGTGTGCCCAACGAAGAGATGGGCGAAGAGGTCAAGGCCGTCGTGCAGCTCATTGAGGCCGAGAGCCCATCAGCCGAGACCGAGCGCGAACTCATCGCGTTCTGTAAGGAGCAGCTGGCGTCCTACAAGTGTCCGCGCTCGGTTGACTTCGTCGATGAGCTTCCTCGCCACCCCACCGGCAAGCTCTACAAGCGCCTGTTGCGCGACCAGTATTGGGGCGACGACAAGAGCCGTATCGTCTGACCGCCGCCAGTTTGCCGCGCCGCCTCGGCAGCTCAGTTGAGTCGGGCGAAGATCAGTTGAGCCGAGCCCGCAGGCCCGATGCCTTCGCCGCCAACTTGGCCTGCATCGCCTCGGGGGCTCCATGCCGCACTCGATCAACCACGTCCGCGGCCGCGGCGAAGTCGCCGAGTTGCGCCAGCACGCCAGCCAGTTCGAGCCGCTGCTCCGGAGGAAGATCCGAGTACGCGTCGCGGAGGTGCAGGACCGCGGCGAGAGCCGGGACATCCTGTCGGGCGAGGTAGATCTGCCTCAGGTTGTTGATCATCCGCAGCAGGATGTGCCGAGGCCCAACCGGAGCGAGATAGCCGGGATGCAACGCGGCTGTGCTGCCGACCGCCAACCGCATCCGGTTCTCGCACTCCGATGGCGTGAGTTGGATACCGCCGCTGAAGGGGTCGTAGATCTCGACCGGCTGGGTACGCGTGGCGACCAGAAAGTGGCCTGGCATCCCGATCCCGTCCAGGTTGATGCCCAACCGGCGACCGACCGACATCATCACGACCGCCAGCGAGATGGGGATTCCAGTGCGCCGCTCGACCACCGCATCGAGCCACGAGTTGGCTGGGTCGTAGTAGTCGGACACGTTGCCGTGAAAACCGGCATCGGTGAACAACCACCGAGCAAGCTCGGCGGCCGTCTCGGCGGGGCAGGCCTTGGCAAGCGCATCGAGCCTCGACAGCGTGTCAGCCGGACGCACGTCGATCCGCCCGGCCGACGCCACAATCAGGGCAGCCTCGTCAAGCCTGGCCCAGAGGTCGCCATCCGGACGCTCGAGCGCGGCAGCGAGGGCGTCGCGTGGGGTCACGGCCTCTAGCCTACGGACCGATGTCCGACGTCCCCGATCTGAGCACTCTTGCCGCGGTCCAGCAGCGCGTCCTATGGCTCGCGGTGCGCATCGTCGATGCAGCCAACCACGAACGCTCCGACCCCGATGGGGTCAAGGTTGGTGGCCACCAAGCATCGTCGGCCTCGATGGTCACGCTCATGACGGCGCTGTGGTTCGCCCACCTTGATCAGGGCGACAGGGTTGCCGTCAAGCCGCACGCGTCACCGGTGCTGCACGCCATCAACTTCCTGCTCGGCCGCCTCGATCCGTCATACCTGCCCAGGCTGCGCGAGCTCGGCGGCCTACAGCCCTACCCGAGCCGGACCAAGGACCCGGACGTGCCCGACTACTCGACCGGGTCCGTGGGCATCGGCGCG
>JBPCMH010000491.1:0-2542 GCA_051002495.1 Acidimicrobiales bacterium | reverse complement strand
ATCTTGCCCGACCGCACCGCGGCCAGCATGAAGGCGCCGACCTCGGGCGGAAGCACCGGACGGCCCAAGATCATCCTGTCGGGCTCACCGGCCACGATCGACCCTGACGCAGCCGGCGGCTTCGGCCTTGGCGTCGACGGAGTGCACCTCGTCCCCGGGCCGATGTACCACAACGCCCCGTTCATGTTCAGCGTGCAGGGCCTTCTCAAGGGCAATCACCTCGTGGTCATGCAGCGCTTCGACGCTTCGTGCGCGCTCGAGTTGATCGAGCGTCACCAGGTCGACTGGACGCTCATGGTGCCGACCATGATGCTTCGAATCTGGCGACTGCCGACCGAGGAGCGCACGGCGCGCGACCTGGCGAGCGTGAAGGGCATCCTCCACCTGGCTGCGCCCTGCCCACCGTGGCTGAAGGAAGCCTGGATCGAATGGCTCGGCCCCGAGGTTATCTGGGAGCTCTATGCCGGCACCGAGGCCCAGGGTGTCACGATTATCTCTGGGTCCGACTGGATGGCCCACAAGGGTTCGGTCGGACGCCCCGCGCCTGGCTCCATGAAGATCCTCGATGAGGAAGGCAAGGATGCACCGCATGGCGAAGTGGGGGAGGTGTGGATGCGTCCACCCGAGAAGGCCACCTATCGCTACATCGGCGCCGAAGCGCGCGTGGGCGAGGACGGCTGGGAGTCGCTCGGTGACATGGGCTCAATGGACGCCGACGGGTTCCTCTACCTGGCCGACCGGCGAGCCGACATGATCCTGGCCGGCGGGGCCAACATCTATCCGGCCGAAGTGGAGGCCGCGCTCGACGAACATCCCGCGGTGCGTTCTTGCGCGGTGATTGGCCTACCGGACGACGATCTCGGGCACCGGGTGCACGCGGTGATCGAGGCCGTCGAGGAGATCGACTCATCCGAGCTCCGAGAGTTCCTCGCTGAGCGCTTGGTCGGCTACAAGATCCCCCGCACCTTCGAGTTCGTCGAGCATCAGGTGCGAGACGACGCGGGCAAAGTTCGCCGGTCTGGCCTTGCCGCCGACCGCAGCAGCACCTAGCGCTCCACACGGGCGTCCGACGGGAGGAGCGGGCACCGCCGCCGCGCCGTAACTGCCATGATCGGACGGTGAGCGCTTCCAAGCAACGACACCGAGCCGGCCGGCGGCGACGAACGATCGGGGTCGGCCTCGCCCTGGCCGCGCTCGCCGGCGGAGTCGCGGTGTTCGCCACCCGCAGCGGCGACGGGGAGGTCCCGTCGATTGCCGACCGGGTTGGCTCGTCGGAGGTAGCCGACGCCTCGCCGATCGAATTCGGTGATGAGCCGTCGGCCTATCGCATCGTGTACCGGCTGGAGCAGGCTGGGGCGGACGACGCATTGACGGTGAATACCGATGTGGTCAGTGTCAACCGGCCGTTCGAGAGCCGACTGGAAACGAAACGGGGCGCGCCGCCAGGTGGCGACCTGCTGTCGGTGCAGGTGGGACGGCTCGGCCATTTGGAGACCAGAGGCCCGTCGCGCGCAACGGCGACGGTTGGCGCCGAGCTAGGTGTGCCCCCTTCCGATGTCCGCGTCGCCGCGGTGATCGACGATTTGATCGATCGGGGCAAGATCGAGCGGCGGGAGCAGCGGAAGGTGGCCGGTCGGATGTGTCAGGTCGTCCGTTCGGCGGTGCCGTTCAGCGCCACCAGCATCGAGGCCGCGACAACCGATGAGTACGCCGACAACTGCGTCGACGGGACGGGGTTGGTGCTCGAGGAGTTCTACGTTGTCGACGGCAAACCGATCTCTCGACGGGTGGCGACCAAGGTGGATATCGACCCCACGTTCGCGGCGAACACGTTCCGGACGGAGCGGGTGACGATCCCGGTCAACAAGGGTGGCGGGTCGGTTCGGGAGCTCGAGCCGGCTAGCCGCCCTGAGGGGGAAGCGTTCTACGAACTGGGTGCCGTCCCGACCGGGTTCGTCCACGACGGCCGGTTCAGCGTGGTGCCGCCCCAGGCCGTCAACTTCTCCGACCCGCTGCGGCGAAAGTTCATCCTGGCCACCGTGACCGATGTCTACACCAGGGGTGCGGATGCCATCGTGGTCGATCAGGGGTCGACGCTGGAGGGTGGAGCGGCATTCCCTCCCGCCCCCGAGGGAACGCCAACGGTTGAGGCGGGAGCCTTGGGCACCGCGGAGGTCCACTTCGATGCCAGGGGCGCCGAACTCAGGGCCCACACCGGGAGTGGGGCATTCGTCAGGGTGTACGGCACGGTTCCCGTCGCTCGGCTGCTTGAGATCATACGAACCCTGCAGCCGACGACGGGAACCGGCCTCGCCTATCTGGGCGGCGGGTAGTTCGGCGGGTCGTCGCTCTTGGGCCGCTCGTTGTAGAGCAACACCGTGCCCTCGACAACAAAGGCCTTCGGATCGGTGGTCGGGTGCTTGGTCGCCAGGTAGCGCTTGCCGCCGTCGACGTAGCGGTACATCCCGGCGCCTTGGGCCCCGACCTCATCCGGGCCACTGGCGGTCCGGTCCCACCAGATCTCGGTGACGTCGTCGTAGGC
>JBPCMH010000490.1:0-3046 GCA_051002495.1 Acidimicrobiales bacterium | reverse complement strand
GCCATGCAGAACTTCCTGCTCGCCTGCCGAGCCGAGGGCCTGGGCGCGGTGGTGACGACGTGGTTCAAGTACGCCGAGGCCGAACTACGAGACCTGGTTGGTGTGCCGGACGATGTCGAGCTGTGTGCGTTGCTGCCGGTCGGGTGGCCGCAGGGCAAGCACGGTCCGGTGCGGCGCCGCCCTGTGGGCGAGGTGGCCTACCTCGACCGCTGGGGGTCGTCGCTCACGAAGTGAACTGATCTCAGCGGGGCGAGCAGCGCGTTCAGCGGCCCTTCCACTCCGGGGCACGCTTTTCGATGAAGGCCCGCGGACCTTCGGTGAAGTCTTCGGTGCCAGCCAGCGCACCCATCGCCGCGAAGCTCATCTCCCAGAGCTTGTCCTCCTCAGCCCACTGCGCGGCAAGCACAACCTTCCGACTTTCGCGCACAGCAAGGGGAGCGTTCTCACAGATTGCCTTGGCCAGATCGATGGCCCCGTTGCGAGCCTCGCCTTCGTCAACCAGTCGGTTGACGAGCCCGAATTGGTAGGCCCGCTCAGCGTCGATCGGCTCGCCGGTGAGAACCACCTCCATGGCGATCTTCGGCGGGATGGCCATGGACAGGCGGAACAGCCCACCGGCGGCCGCCGCCAACGAGCGCTTCACCTCCGGGAGCCCGAACCGTGCGACCCGCGACGCGACGATCATGTCGCAAGAGAGTGCGATCTCGCAGCCGCCGGCCAGGGCCGCGCCGTCAACCGCGGCGATGATGGGCTTGGTGCGCTCCCGGCGGGCGATGCCTGCAAACCCGCCGCGTTGGGTGCTCAGGGTGTTGGCTTGCCCGGTGGCGATGGCCTTGAGATCGGCTCCCGCGCTGAAGCTGGGACCGTTGCCCGCCAGCACCCCGACCCAGAGGCCTTCATTCTCCTCTAACTGGTCAATGGCGGCCTCAATGCCGTTCGCCACGTCACCGTTGACCGCGTTGCGCGCCTCCGGGCGGTTGATGGTGATGACGGCGATCCGTCCCTGCTCTTCTACATCCACGATTGCCATGGCGGCACGTTAGACCGGACCGCGACCTCCACGAGGACTTTCATTGGGCGGGTGGGAGCCTCGTTGGTGTGAACCATTCCCCCTCTGGGCAACACAACAGAGGTACGGTCTATGACGCATGCTCGCTCGGATGACGAAGTGATGACGGTCGAAGAGGAGGACGGCGACGGGACCAGTCGGTTCCAGTGTCCCTTCTGCAACTCCTACGACGTTGCTCGGCTGTTCGTCGCATCCCTGCGCATGGACTCCTGTGAGTGCTCATCGTGCGGCGCGCGATGGGACGAGGTCGTCGGCAGCGGCGAGTACAAGGGTCGCTCCACGCGGAGTTCGGTGTTGCTGCCCCGCAAGCACTCCACGTGATCGTCCCAGTCTTCGACCTCGACGGGACCCTGCTCGATTCTGACCACGCTCTCGCGTCGGCCTATCTCCATCTGGGCGTCCCCGCAGAGGAGATCACGTTCGGCCATGTGGTTGCCGACGAGTGCCGCAGGCTCGGCATCGATGTCGCCGACTATCTCGATGCCTACGATCCGACGCTTGCTCTTCCGTTTGCGGGCGTCACCGAGCTCGTGGCCCGCCTCGGACGCTGGGCCATTTGTTCGAACAAGGTGGGCCGTTACGGCCGGGTCGAACTCGATCGCCTGGGCTGGCACCCGGAGGTGGCGCTGTTCGCCGAATCGTTCTCCGGGCCGAAGTCCTTAGAGCCGGTGTTAACCGAGATGGGGTGCGGGGCCGAGGCGTGCGTCTTCGTGGGTGACACCGCCCACGACTCAGACGTGGCTCGCTCAGCCGGCGTACGCTTCGCCCTCGCTGGTTGGAATCCCCGCGCCGCCGGCATCACCGCGGACGTCGTGTTGGCCCAACCGCTCGACCTGCTTGAACTCCTTAGCGTGCCGGGACCCGCTTAGCCCTCAGAAACGGGCGGCGCGGGCGGTGTCGCCGGCGGGGGAGTCGTCGGCGGGGGAGGGATGGCCCCGGGGCGCGGCGCGCGACGCACCGGGCCCGGCGGAGGCGGCATGCGGATGCCCAGCAGCGCAGCCAGCGCCGGCACGCGGCCGGCGTGTTGGGCCGCGGCCTTTCCAGTGGTTTCGGTGTCCTGGGCAGGCAGTCCGACGGGCTTGACGCTTCTGCGGACCGGCGATTCGGCCGCCGCCTCGAGGATCCCGAGCCACTCCCGCGGCGGGGTAGTTGGCGCCAGCGCGGCTGACGCCTCGCCAGCAAGTCGCACCGCGAGGTCGGCCGGGAATCGGTTGGAGCCAGCAGGTGCCCGCGTGGCTGCCTTCAGGGCTCGGATCACCTTCTTGTCATCGAGTGCTGAGGTGATGCTGGAGATCCACTCGTCCTGCATCTTGGCCACGCGCTCGTCCAGCGCGGTGCGGAGGTCGGCGGCCAGCAAGCGGCTCTCCTCCTCGCGGGCCAGTTCGGCGCCCGACACAATCGACCGAAGGTCGCGCAAGCTCACCTCGCCAAGGTTGGCCTTGGCCGCGTCGGCCTTGTCGCGCCACTCAGCCGATCGGATCGCCGGGAGGACCTGTTCGGCGATGGCCACCAGCGGAGCGGCGTTGATCTCCGGCGTTCCCTCCGCCCGGGTCTTGTTCTGCTCCTCGACGGCGCGGCGGACGGCGGGGATGCCGCCTCGCACCACTTGTTCGGCGATGGGTTGTTGCTCGGCGGGCAGGCCAGCCACGACCGCGTCGCAATGAGCCGTGCCAACGGCGAGGCGCTTCGGGCCATGGTCACGGGCCGGACGCTCAGTGCGGGCGCGGTCGGGTCGGGCCGATCCGCCGGAATCGGGGCGTCCACCTCGACCGTCGGGCCGTCCGGCGCCGCCACGCTGGGCCGGGCGCCCGCCGCGATCACTGGCTGCACCTCGGCCGCCCTGCGGCGCACCTCGGCCGCCCTGCGGCGCACCTCGGCCGCCGCGGGGGCCGCCCCGGTCGCATCGATTGTTGCGGTACGCGCCATCGTGGTGTGGACCACCCCGGCCGCAGTCGTCTCGCCGACCCTTGGAAACCA
>JBPCMH010000489.1:0-2999 GCA_051002495.1 Acidimicrobiales bacterium | reverse complement strand
TTCTTCAAGACCTACACCGAGAAGGTTTGGGGGGTGCCGGCGACAGACATCAAGGCTGACTGGGCCGCGCAGCGAATCAAGAACCTTTCGTTGTTCACGGCCGTCGTCAATGCGTTGCTGCCCAGGCGAAATCAGAAGGACATCACCAGCCTGATCGAGGAATTCCAGTACCCCAAGTACGGGCCAGGGATGATGTGGGAGCGGGCTCGCGAACTGGTCGAGGCCAAGGGCACCAAGGTCATAATGGAGACCGCGGTGGTCGGGGTGAGGCACGAGGCGGGTCGCGCCGTGGCCATCTCGGCCGAGACCGCCGACGGCGCCGTGACCGAGTTGCCCTGCACGCACGTCGTTTCGTCCATGCCGATCGGCGCGCTGCTGCGGGCGATGTCGCCTCCGGTTCCGGCTGAGGTGCTCGCCGCGGCCGACGGGCTGAGCTATCGCGACTTCTTGACCGTCGCCCTCGTCGTCCCCGAGGAGAACGGCTTTCCCGACAACTGGATCTACGTGCACTCCTCAGACGTCAAACTCGGACGCATTCAGAACTTCGGGTCGTGGTCGCCGTATCTGGTCAAGGAAGGACGCACGTGTCTCGGTCTGGAGTACTTCGTATTCGAGGGCGACGAACTCTGGACCATGGAAGACGCCGACTTGGTTGAGCTCGGCAAGCGCGAGTTGGCCGCCCTCAATCTGGTCGATCCGGCCGTCGTCGAGTCGGGCTATGTGGTGCGGATGCCGAAGGCCTATCCGATGTACAACGACTCGTACAAGGCCAACGTGGCCATCCTGCGCTCGTGGTTGGAAGCGAACGCGCCGAACGTGTTTCCGGTTGGCCGTAATGGCATGCACAAGTACAACAACCAGGACCACTCGATGTACACCGCGATGCTGTCGGTGGAGAACATCCTCGGGGCGAATCATGACATCTGGTCGGTGAACGTCGAGGAGGAGTACCACGAGGAGCGGCGTACCTAAATCGGCTCGGCGCTCGACCCGGCCCGAGCTCGCTTTGGGACTGTTAGTAGGGCCAGGTGGCCTGGCGATGTCCGAGGAGGCGGGTCAGCCGGCCCAACCGGGCCAGGATCAGCGCCTTGATGATGACGTTGCGGACGAACCATGGCAGCGACGCCAGTTGATGCGCAGCGTTGTAGGCACGAGCGGTCAGTGGGAGTTCGGTGACGGCCTTGTACTCGGTCAACGACCCGGATCGGCCGTGATAGCGGAACCGGCGGCCAGGGACGAGCGTGGTCAGGATGGCCAAGGTCACCCCGACTGAGCTGAACGAGTCGTGGATGAGCATCACGCCGCCGGTGCGCACTCGGTCGCCCCAAGAAACGATGTCGTGTCGGGCCGGACCGAAGCGGTGGGCCCCATCGATGTAGAGCACGTCGATCTCGCCGTCGACGTCGGGGTGAGCCGCCTCGGAGAAGGCTCGGATATGACGGACGCGGTCGTGCACGTCGCAACGCTCGAGGTTGGCGTGGAAGGCCTCGTGGTCGGTTTCGGCCTCCACCGCGAATCCCTCGAACTCCTGTGGGCCGCGGTCGTTGCCGGCGTGCGGGTCGATGGCGACCACCTTGACGCCAGGAGCCGCGGCGGTGGCCAAGACGATGGTCGATCGACCACGGAAACTGCCGATTTCGACAATCTGGCCGGTGGGCGCGACAGTGGCCGCCGCGCCCCAGAGTCGCCCAGCCTGGTCGTCGGTCATCCACCCTTCGACGTCGGCAATCCGTTGGAGCGTGCGATGGAGGCTGGTTGGCACCCGCCCATCGTGCCCCAACTGCGACCCCGGGCCTAACATCTGCCGCCCACGTTGTGTCTACGCCTGACGGAGCCGCTCGGCCAGAACCCATCGACCTGAAGGCTCTCGTCGCCGAGGCCGGGTTCCGCCGCGTCCACATGCTTTCCTGGCGTGACTTGGAAGACGTCGAGGCCGGCGGCTCCGAGATCCATGCGGCCAACGTGGCCAGCCGGTGGGCCGAGGCCGGTCTGGATGTCACGCTGCGCACCTCATACGCGCAGGGGCGAGCGCCGATCGTGACCAGGGATGGCTACCGGGTCGTCCGTCGGGCTGGGCGCTACCTCGTGTTCCCGAGGGCGGTTCTGAGTGAGATCACCGAGCGGCATGGCGCCTGGGATGCGTTGGTGGAGATCTGGAACGGGATGCCGTTTTTCTCGCCGGTCTGGCGTCGGGGCCGACCTTCGATCGTGTTCCTGCATCATGTGCACGCCGAGATGTGGAAGATGGTGCTCCCGGACAACCCGCGTCTGGCCCGAGCCGGTGAGCTGCTCGAGACCCGGTGGGCGCCCTTGCTCTATCGACGGTCAAGGATGGTGACACTGTCGGAGTCATCTCGTCGGGAGCTGGTCGATGACCTCGGGTTCAAGCCCGAGCGGGTCGACGTCGTGCCCCCGGGCGTCGACGCGCGCTTCACCCCAAGCGGCGAACGGAGCTCGTATCCGCTCGTGGTCGCGGTTGGCCGACTCGTCCCGGTAAAGCGGTACGACCTGCTGATCGAGTGTCTCGTCGCGCTGAAGGAGCGCCATCCGACGATGCAGGCGGTGATCGCCGGCGAAGGATATGAACGACCGATGATGGAAGCGCGTCGTGCCGCGTTGGCCGCAGAGGAGTGGCTGCAGCTGCCCGGTCGGCTGTCAGACGAAGAAGTGGTCGACCTCTATCGGAGGGCGTGGGTGCTGGCCGGCGCAAGCGCCCGTGAGGGGTGGGGGATGACCGCCACCGAGGCTGGCGCCTGTGGCACTCCGGCGGTTGTCACCGACGTTCCCGGCCATCGCGACGCAGTGGTCGATGGCGAGACGGGTTTCTTGGCTGCCGATCGAAGCACGATGGTCGAGCGACTTGACCAGGTGCTGTCCGACCCGGCGTTGCGGGACCGGTTGGGAGCCGCGGCGCACTTGCGAGCGAAGCGATTCACGTGGGACCAGACCGCTGCTGGTGCCTTGAAAGCCCTGGTCGAGGAAGCGTCGCGCCGCAAGCC
>JBPCMH010000488.1:0-3455 GCA_051002495.1 Acidimicrobiales bacterium | reverse complement strand
TGCACCGCGTTGGCGAGGAGTCGGTCGACGGAGGCCTTCATGGATGCGCCCGCAGTGGCGACGGCGGCCACCATGGCCAGCCCGATCATCAGTGCCGCGGCGGTGGCCGCGGTCCGCTGGGGGTTGCGCACCGCGTTCTCGCGGGCGAGCCGTCCAGTCACGCCGTACACGCGGGCCACGGGCGCGCCGAGCACCCGGGCCACGGGGCCGGTGACCAGCGGGCTGAGCAGGGCCAGACCGAGGAAGACGAGCAGTACGCCGGCGGCCACCCACGCGAAGCGAGCGGCCACATCGGCGGCGAACAAGCCGCGGCTGAGCACGAGGGCGCCGATCACCGCGCCTCCCAGGCCCTGGGCCGAGCGACGCAGCGAGACGCGGGCCACCGGCGGGAGGGTGGCGTTGTGCAGCGCGAGCACCGGTGGCTCCCGGGAGCCCCGCATCGCGGGGACGAGGGCGGACAGGATCGTGGTGACCGAGCCGACGAGCAGTCCGACGACGATCGTGCGCGGCTGCAGCCCGGTGTCGGCACCCGGCAGGCCGCCGCCGCCGCTGATGGCATCGACGAGCGCCCGGAGCCCCGACCCGACGAGCACGCCCATGCCGATGCCCACCGCGGACGCGACGACACCGACGATGGCCGCTTCGCCCAGCACCGACAGCATCACCTGGGTGCGGCTTGCCCCCAGCGACCGGAGCAGGGCCAGCTCGCGGCTCCGTTGGCTGACGATGATCGAGAACGTGTTGGCGATGATGAAGGCACCGACGAAGATGGCGATCCCGGCGAAGAACAGCATGGCGGTGCCGAAGAATTGGATGCCCTGGTTGATGCTGCTCGCGCTGTCGGCCGCCGCCTCATCACCGGAGCGGACGCGAAGGGTGTCCCCGACCTCATCGTCGAGGCGCTCGATGAGCGTGCCCACGTTCGTGCCGTCGGCGGCCTTCACGACGATGCTGTCGAACCGGTCGCCCCGCCCGAACACCTCCGCCGCGGTCGGCAGGTCCCACACCACGAGCGTGGCGCCGCCCAGGTTGTCGGCCTTGCCGAACCCGATGACGGCCGCGATCGTGAACTCCCGGGCCGGGCCAGCGGCGATGACCTTGATCGCGTCGCCGACTCCGAAGTCGAAGCGGCGGGCAGTGACCACGTCGATCGCGACCTCCGATGGCCCCCGCGGCGGTCGGCCGTCGCGGATGGTCAGGGGCGAGAACTCGTTGTGCGTGTCGTAGCTGAACCCCAGCGTGGGCGGTCCCTGACCCCCGATCGGCGTGCCGTCGCGCTCGAGCATCTGGGCTGACCCAGAGATCTGGCCCTCAGCAAAGGCCACGCCTGGCACCCGCTGCACCAGGGCCAGGGCGTCGCCGGGCACGTACTCGGTTGGCGCCCCATCGCCGCCCGGCCCGGCCTCGGTGTCGGGCGGGGTGATGATCACGTCGGTGCCGGCGTTGGCCTCTTGGAACACCTGGTCGAAGAACGAGGTGAGCGTGTCGGTCAGCACGAAGGTGCCCGTCACGAACGACACGCCGAGCACGATGGCCAGGGCGGTGAGAGCCAGACGCAACTTGTAGGCGAACAGCCCGCGCACCGTCAGCGACCACATCTCGTGCCTCCAACGTCTGCATGCGCTTGAGCACCTTGGCCGCGGTCGGTTTGAGGAGGTCGTCGACCACGACGCCGTCGACCATGAACACGACCCGTTCGGCGTAGCTGGCGGCGATGGGGTCGTGGGTAACCATCACGATGGTCTGGCCGAACTGCTGCACCGCGTCGCGCAGGAACGCGAGCAGCGACGCACCCGAGCGCGAGTCGAGGTTGCCGGTGGGCTCGTCGGCGAAGATCACCGCCGGCTTCGACAGCAAGGCGCGGGCCGCGGCCACCCGCTGCTGCTCGCCGCCCGACAGCTCCGCGGGTCGATGCGTAAGACGAGGCCCGATGCCGACGGTCTCGATGATCCGATCGAACCACGCCTGGTCGAAGTCGTTGCCGGCCAGCGCGCTCGGCAGCGTGATGTTCTCCTCGGCGGTGAGCGTCGGCACCAGGTTGAAACCCTGGAAGATGAACCCCACTTTGTCGCGCCGAAGCTGGGTCAGAGACCGCTCGTCGAGGCCGGATAGGTTGACCTCGCCAAGCAGGGCATCGCCGCTCGTGAGCTGGTCGAGCCCCGCGAGGCAGTGCAGCAGCGTTGATTTCCCCGACCCCGACGGGCCCATGAGCGCGGTGAAGGCGCCGCTGGCAAACTCGACGCTGAGCCGGTTGAGGGCGGTGACCTCCGTGGCGCCCGATCCGTAGGTCTTGATCGCGTCTCGGGCGTGTGATGCCGCCGCGGCGTCAGTGAGCGGCTGGGCGGATGGGCTCGACATGTGAGCAAAGGTACGGAAAAACGGGTCACCCCGGGGAGCGAAATCGTGTGAAATCGGTCATCCCAATTGATGAACGTGGGGTCACCGCATCAGGCCGGTCCACCACGGAGAGGCGAACTTGCGTAACCTCAGAGGGTCGCGGGAGGTCCGACATCCTGATGCCAGACGAACTGGCTGACCTGGTCACCGCTGCCAAGGACGGCGACCGGGGAGCATTCGAAGAGCTGGTGCGGCAGACCACTGCTAGCACCTACACGCTGGCCAGACGGCTCTGCGGTAACGAGGAGGACGCGCGCGACGTGGTGCAGGAGACCTATCTCCGGGCCTACAAGGGCTTGAAGAGCTTCCGAGGAGACGCCCAGTTCTCCACGTGGCTCTATCGCATCACCGCGAACGCGGCGACGACCCATATGGGTCGGACCGGCAAGCATCGCCACGACGATCTCGATGACCAGGCCGGCTTGGTCGACGATCGACCCGAGATCGACCCCGCCGCCCGGGCCGATGCTGAACAGCTCCGCAACCGTCTCACCGAGGCGCTCGAAGTGCTGCCGCCGAAGCTGCGGGCCGTGGTGGTCCTGCGAGATGTGTATGACCTGCCGCACGAGGCGATCGCGGCAGAACTCGGCATCACCGAGACGGCGGCCAAGGTGCGGCTGCACCGGGCCAGACGTCGGCTGCGTGAGCATTTGTTCCCCTTGCGGGGCGAGGAGGAGATCGCCGATGCGGTGTGAAGACGTCGTCGAAGCGCTGCCTGAGATCGTCGACGGCAACGCGGTCGCCGATCGCCGGGTGCAGCGACACGTCGAGACCTGCCTGCGTTGTCAGGCCGAGTTGGTCCAGTACCGCAGGCTGCTCAAGGCGCTGCATCTGCTTCGGACCGAGGTGCTCGAGCCCGCGCCCGGGCTGATCGCCGAGGTTCTTGCCGGACTGGAAGCCGCGGGTGAGCGGCGGGCCATCCGTTCGTTGCTGACCGGCCGCACCGCGGCCTATGCCGGTGCTGGAGCGGGAGAGACAACCAAAGATTCGGTCGGGGCGACCCCCCCCGTCGGTCGCCAGACATCACCCCCCGATCTCGCATCCCCCAAAGAACCACC
>JBPCMH010000487.1:0-7489 GCA_051002495.1 Acidimicrobiales bacterium | reverse complement strand
CCTGCACCGCCGGCATCCGGGTGGAGCCACCGACCATGATCACGTGATCGATGTCGTCCTTGGTGAGGCCAGCATCCTTGATCGCCTGCTCGAACGGGCCCTGACAGCGCTGCACCAGGTCTTCGGTGAGCTCTTGGAACTTCGCCCGGGTCAGGTTGAGGTCGAGGTGCTTCGGACCGTCGGAGGTGGCGGTGATGAAGGGCAGGTTGATGTTGGTCTGCTGCACCGAGGAGAGCTCGATCTTCGCCTTCTCCGCGGCCTCCTTCAGTCGCTGCAAAGCCATCTTGTCCTGGCCGAGGTCGACGCCGTCGGTGTTCTTGAACTCCGACACCAACCAGTCGATGACCCGCTGGTCCCAGTCGTCGCCACCCAGGCTCGTATCGCCATGGGTCGACTTGACCTCGAAGACGCCCTCGCCGATCTCGAGGATGGACACGTCGAAGGTGCCGACACCGAGGTCGAACACGAGAATGGTCTCGTCGCCGCTGGCCTCTTTGTCGAGGCCATAGGCGAGCGCGGCCGCGGTGGGCTCGTTGATGATGCGGAGCACTTCGAGGCCTGCGATTTGACCGGCCTCCTTGGTGGCCGTCCGCTGGGCGTCGTCGAAGTAGGCCGGCACGGTGATGACGGCCTGGGTCACGGTGTCGCCCAAGTAGGCCTCTGCGTCGCGCTTCAACTTCTGGAGGATGCGAGCGCTGATCTCCTGGGCGGTGTAGGCCTTCCCGTCGATGTCGGTGGTCCAACCGGTGCCCATGTGGCGCTTGACTGACCGGATCGTCCGGTCGGGGTTCGTGATCGCCTGACGCTTGGCCACCGCGCCGACGAGCACTTCTCCCGTCTTGGAGAAGCCGACCACGGACGGCGTGGTGCGCGCCCCTTCGGCGTTGGGGACCACGGTTGGCTCTCCAGCCTCGAGAACCGAGACAACCGAGTTGGTGGTGCCGAGGTCGATACCGACGGCCTTGGGCATGTGCAGCCTCCGATGAAATGGGGGATGAGAACTTCGAACGGATACAACGATAGCAAAGTTGAGTCTATTCCTATCAAGTAATCTGAGCGCTCAAGTCGGAGAGGCCGGCTCGGTAGGGCCCCTGCGCTCCCGTGGTCGCTGCGGTCAGCGGGCTCCGGTGATCGTGTCGTCGATCAAGACCCGGCCCGCACCGTCCTTGATCACCGCCCGGGTGATGGCATTCGCTCGGCCCAGATCGGCGGCGAACACCGTCGGGCCCCCCTCGACGGCCGCCAGCTTGGCCGCCACGTCCCGACCGTCGACCTGCAGCACAACCTCGGCCGCGGTCTCGGGCACGAAGCCGTACGCCACCAGTACTCCGGCCGCGGTCGGGTGGGCGGCTACGACCAGTGCCCACCCGCGGTCGGCCGCCTCGACCGTCGACGCCGGGCACTCCCGCTGATCAGACGAGCTGTCACCTGCACCGGCGAGGGCAGCACATCCCGTCCCATCTGCTCGGCGGTCGAACCGCACCTCCCAACCTGAGCCAACCGCGACGACCACGGCCTCGGTCGGCCCCAGCTTGGTCGACGTCGGCCGCTTGGGCCCATCGCCGGGCAGGGCCGGATTCGTCCGCAAGCGTTGCGCGGGGTCGCCAGCCTGATCGCTACGCCAATCGACCCAGGCGACCATCCCAGCGGTGAGAACCACCGCCACCAGGGCGGCAGCAACGGCAGCGTGACGTGCTCCGCGGCGCGACCAACGGCGATCGGACTCGCCGGCGCGCGGGCCATCACTCGGTCGGTCTCGAGGCTGACGGCGGGCAGGCACCTCCTTGATCCTCGCCGAGATGCCGCGTCCCTGCCGCTCACTCGTTCGCGAGGGGGTTACCGTTGCCGCTGTGGATCGCCTCCGTCCGTCCAAAGGTTGGTATGCCGTCGCCGGCTTGGCCGTGGTGCTGGGGATGGCCGTCGCTGTCGCTCTTGTCGTCAACACCGTCATCGACGCCGGGCGCAACTATCACCGGGTCGACCGAGGCGAACTCGGCCAGGTCATCAGCCTGAATCAGGGCGGCTACACCATCTACTGGGAGCAGCGCCCGAACCGCCCGCCCGGGGTCCCGGCCGGGTTCGTGGTGACGGCTCCCGATGGCAGACCACTTGCCATCAACCCATACCGAGGGTCGGAGACGCTCACCCTGGGCGACACCGAAGCGATCGCAGTTGCGACCTTCGAGGCTCCCGTCGACGGCCAGTATCAGGTGCGCTCTCCGCTCTGCGATATCGCGGTGTCAAAGGGGTTGTTTGCAGGAGTCGCGCCTCGCATCGGCCAGGCCGTCACCGCGGGCAGCGCTGGCCTTCTCGTCGGCCTTGGCCTGTTCCTGTTTGTGTTCCTTCGCCGACGTTCCAGCCGCGACTCGCTGATTGGTGCCGCCGCCGCTCCTGGTGGGATGACACCAGAGTGGAGCGACACGCCGTGGGGTGGGCCACCGCCATTGGCCGCGGCGACCCCATCCTCGACCGGGCAACCGTGGTGGGCCGAGACAGCCACGTCCACAACAGGACAGCCGACCTTTGCCCCCGGCGACCCTGGCCCAAATTCGGCTGCAAAGACCGCGACGGCCGATCCGGGCTGGTATCCCGACCCCGAAGCAGACGGGCTTCGGTGGTGGGACGGCGCGCAATGGACCGACCACCGCGCCGTTCGCGGCTAGCTCAGCGCCGTCTCTGTCGCTCGGCGCCGGTTCTGTCGGCGTGCCGCCGGTGTCGACGCCGGCGCAACCCGTCGGCGCGGTACCGCACGAACTCCGGAAGGGTCACCGCGATGATGCCGACGCCGACGAGCACGGCCAGGGCATAGAACGGCCACAGCAACGGCTGGTCGAGCAGCGCGTTGACAGCAAAGAGGACAGCAAACGTGGCCAAGGCGATGTCAGTGAGGATCAACACCTCCCTTACCGAGCCACAGCAGACGAAAGTCCCAGTGACGGCGCACGGAGTCAGGTCGATGGCCATGCCCCGCGCCATGGACGTCACCCGCCGTCGGCCGGTGACCTTCAAGTCGGGCGTCGGCGCGCCCTCGTCGACGCCCGACAGGCCATCACGGTCCGCCGAGCCGCACCTCGGCGCGAACGACGCCGGCTCGATCGTGGCGTGCGACCAAGTTGATGGTGGTTCCAGCTGGGGCCGTAATGACCCACTCGGCGACGGCGCGATCGGTCGTTGCGTCGGCGCCGGCGCCGAAGCCGCCGATGGTCGACGACTTCATGATCCGGCCCGTGAGTTGGCCCAGCTTCTTCACGCGATCGGTGCCGACGAGCGACACCGTGTCGTCACCGTCCGCGATGACCAACTCCGCCTCGAGCGGGCGAACCACTTTGCGCTCGACGGCCTTCTGGGTGACGTTGGTCGGGAGCCAACCGGCGTTCTCCACGACCAGCTTGACCCGCCACGTATCGGCACCGATCGCCTCAGCCGACACCTTGCGCAGCTGCAGCTGCGGCGCGATCAGCACATGCCAGATGGCCCAATCGGCGTGCGGGGCGATCTCTTGCTCGAGGAGGTGGGGCGGCGGGTTACGCCAGCAGTAGGCCGAGTTCCACCCGCCGAGCTCAACCGTCCCGAGTTGGGGATGCTCGTACGCGTACCAGTCGACGTAAGCCTCGCCAGGCAGCTCGTCGGCCCAAGCGAGCAACTTGAGGTCGTCGTCGAGGGGATGGTCGATGCCCCACTCGATGAAGTGATACTCGCCGATGCCCGCGGCCCGCTGGGGGCTCCAGAACTCCGTCGTCCACGCGTGCACACCCAGTTGGTCGTAGGCCCAATCATCGGCCACGCCGGTGATGACATCCTTCGGGTCGTATCGGAAGTCGTGGTACACCGACACCGATGGATACCCAGTGATCTCCGTGGCCTTCTCGCCGATCTTCTTGAAGATGCGAAGGTCGATGTTCGGTAGGGCGTCGTCAGCCTTCGTGCCGTACGGCCTCAGGTGCACGCCTGACATCGTGTGGTACTGAATGAACGCGCAGATGTTGCGGCGGTCGACGATGGCCTGAACCACGGCGCGGATCTCCGGCTCGGAAGTCGGGTATGGGCCGGCGCCCCGCTGCTCTCCCTCCGGCCGCCACTCCACCGGGTAGTTCCGATTCATGTCGAGCCCGTAGAGGCTCGGCGCATAGGTGATCTGCTCGCCGTCCCAGTTCTGGATGTCGCCTTCCTGCAGCAGGCGGTAGTACGGACCGGTGCCCTCCTCGGTCGGCTGGCGAGCGACGAGGAGGCGCGGGTCGTCCGGGTAGGCCTTCCACGCGCCGTTCTCGTCCGGAATCCGCATGGTGAGAATTCGGCCGTCGCCATCCATGTCCTTGGCCACGAGGCCGTCCTGCTGGTCGGCGTACGGATAGTGGCGAGCCGACGACCTCACGTAGACGGGACGTTCGCCCAGCGCGAGTTCTGCGCCGTCGGGGTTCATGCGGGGCACGATGTAGAAGGTGCGCCGGTCGAGAGCGCGGGTGACCTCGTCATCGGTCCCGTGGCCCGACACCAGCTTGTTGATGAGGTACAGGGCAGCAACCGAACCGGTGAGCTCGGTGGCGTGAATGTTGGCGTCGATCCAGATGGCCGGCTTCTCGTCGTGGGGCCCAGTCGCGGTGTTCGTGATGGTGCTCAAGAGGATGTCTCGACCCTCGTGGGACTGACCGATGCTCGACACCTCGATGAGGTCGGGGCGGTCCGTCGCGAAGGTTTGGAGGATGTCGACCAGCTCTGGGTACTTGACGAAGCGGTCGAAGCTCGGCGCAGTCATGGCACGGGAGCGTACGTGGCCGCGGGGTACGCTCGCCCAACATGTACACCCTCGTACTTCTTCGTCACGGCGAGAGCACTTGGAACAAGGAGAATTTGTTCACCGGCTGGCACGACGTCGACCTCACCGCCAATGGTGAGGACGAGGCCAAGGCGGGCGGGCGGCTGTTGGCCTCGGCCGGCACCCATCCCGACGAGGTCCATACCTCGTTGCAGAAGCGGGCCATCCGAACCGCCAACCTTGCGCTCGAGGAGATGGACCGGCTGTGGGTGCCGGTGCGACGCCACTGGCGGCTCAACGAGCGCCACTACGGCGATCTCCAGGGTCGCAACAAGGCCGAGACTGCCGCGCAGCACGGCGACGAGCAACTGTTTGCGTGGCGACGGGGCTACGACACCCCACCGCCGGCGTTGTCCACCGACGACAAGCGCCATCCGCGATTCGACGTGCGCTACCGCGACCTTCCGCCTGACCTGCTGCCAGCCACCGAATGCCTCAAGGATGTCGTGATCCGCACCCTCCCCTACTGGCACGACCAGATCGTGCCGTCGCTGCTTCGGGGTAACACGGTGCTGGTTGCAGCCCACGGCAACAGCCTGCGCGCCCTGGTCAAGCATCTCGACGGCGTCAGCGACGACGACATTGCTGGCCTCAACATTCCGACCGGCGTGCCGCTCGTCTATGAACTCGATGCCAGCCTGCGTCCGCAGGGCGAGCCGGTCGACTGGGCCGGCGGCGTCCGGGGCCGTTACCTGGGCGACGCGGCCGAAGTGCGGGCCAAGATCGAGGGCGTCGCCAACCAAGCCAAGGGCTAAGACCGCGGCGGTAAGACGGTGGTCGCGGTCGCCGATTTACGGCGTCAGCCGGTTGATGTCTCGCGGGAACAGGGTGACCTCGCGCACGTTGGCCGCGCCGGTCAGCCGCGCGATCCAGCGCTCAAGGCCGATGGCGAATCCGCCATGCGGAGGCATGCCGTGGCGGAACGCCTCCAAGTACCCCTCGAGACCCGCGGTGTCGTCTCCAAGGGCCTCGAGGTAGTCCTCGTGCCGGTGGCGTCGCTGTCCACCGGTGACCAACTCAAGGCCGCGGAAAAGAAGGTCGAACGAGTTCGACGACGTCGGGTCGTCCGGCGCCGGGTGGGTGTAGAAGGGCCGCTTGCGCATCGGGTAACCGGTGACGAACACGAAGGCGGATCCGTGTTCGGTCTGGGCCCAATCGCCGATCGTTGTGGTCTTCGATGAAGCCAAGCTCGGCATCTAAGGACACGTACTCGGCCAGATGCCTGACCGTGTCGTGAGGCTCGGCGCGAAACACCGGCCCAACCTCATACACGCGCTCGAAGACACCAACCATCGTCTGCTTGTAGAACTGCGGGCTCTGGGCCAGGAACGCGATGCGGCCGAACCAGTCGATCGGGAACACGTTCGCGCCGCTCTCGGTCGCCGAGGCGACGACCTTCGGCGTGAAGATCTCGGTGAAGTCGAGATCGTCGAGCGTCGACCGGAACCCGGCTACCGAAGCCGCAGAGATCTGCGCTACCGCCCGCCGCGCCGGGTGACGCAAAGCAACGGCGGCGTGGTCAAGAAGCGTCGGCAACTGCGAGTCGAGCGCCGGACGCCGGAGTTCGAACGGAGGCGGCTCAGCGGTTGCCGAGATGACCCGCACCGCCTCACCTTCCACTTCAACCCCATCGGGAGCCTGCGCGCTGGCGACGACCGTGCCGGTCACCTCAATGACCGACTCTGAGGTCAGATCACCAAGGTGGTCACGCAAGCCCTGGTCGGTGACCACGATCTGCGCGATTCCCGAACGGTCCCGCAGGAGCACGAACACCACCTTGGCCAGCCGGCGCTGGTGATGCAGCCACCCCGTCATCGACACGGTGTCGCCGATCCGATCGATGATCTGTTTCGCAAGTGTTCGTTCCATCCTCGCCTCCATCTAGAAGTGATCCCAGATGTGCGGGCGAGGGGAACTCGCGGTACCACCGCACTTCACCGCCGATGACTCCGACGGCCTCGTTCAGTCCGGCTACTCAGGAGCGTCACCTCCGTCGCCGCAGCCAACGGCATCGTAGATCGAGATGGCCGTTCGCTAGAGCGATTTCCGCGTCAGCCGCGCATCCGCGAGGTGTAGGCGCGCACCGCTTCCCGATACTCGTCTTCGGTGAAGGCCCAACGTTGGTGGTCGGCGTCGCCCCACCCAGCGGTCATGGCTGACGACGTTCGCCCGATGGCTGAGGTCATCGCTCTGGTCATGGCCAGCGGTCCGGGAGCTACGGCCATGAGCTCCGCGACACAGGCGTCGACGGCGCGATCGAGATCGGCGCGGGGAACAACCCGCTGGGCATAGCCCGACCGAAGGAGCTCGTCGACCTCGACGGACCGGCAGGTCATGACCCAGTCGCGGGTGAGCGGCAGGCCAACCTCCCGGACGAGCAGCGGGATACCGGCCCAGGTGAGTGGAATACCGATGGCCAACTCGGGGATGCGAACCACGGTGTCGTCGGCCGCGATCCGGATATCGCACGCCGCGGCCAACAACGAGGCCCCGCCGATGACATGACCGTGGAGGCGGGCCACCGTGGCTTGCGGGATGCGGTCAAGCTGTTCGAGCACCCGCTGCCACGTGCCAGTCGCGTGGCGTCGCTCCGACCACGTCCCCTCGATCGGCGGATACGAGGTGGAGGTCAGATCAGCGCCCGCGGAGAACGCACGACCCGCACCCTCCAACACC
>JBPCMH010000486.1:0-4751 GCA_051002495.1 Acidimicrobiales bacterium | reverse complement strand
GTGCTGGATGCGGGAGCACCCCCGGGCGGTCAGCCGATGCTTCAATGAGGCCCATCATTAGGACGATGGGAAAGGGGCCGACCCCGATCCTTCCACCCATCCTCGAACCAGACCTCGCTTCAATGAGGCCCATCATTAGGACGATGGGAAAGGCGTCGATAAGGCGAACGGATAGGGGTTCGTCGGGGTCGCTTCAATGAGGCCCATCATTCGGACGATGGGAAAGCGTTCAGTAGATAGCGCTTAACCTCGTGGCTTACATGCTTCAATGAGACCCATCATTAGGACGATGGGAAAGTAAGACTGTGCCGGTTACCTCTGTTACTGGACTCTTAGCTTCAATGAGGCCCATCATTAGGACGATGGGAAAGGGCTCGCAGCATTCACCCCCTCTGACCTGGGGGGATGTCGCCACCTGCGAGCGCTGGCGAGCGTTGGGTCGATCTGAGGTTCGAATCGGTTGTCAAGGTGCATGTACACCGGCTCTGACCTGCGTGCGAGCGCTCAGCCTGTAGCCACCGGGCAGCGGACCGCTCGCACGCGGTCGCCTATACGATCTGAGGCCCTTGCGCTGGTAGCGGGCGCGACGGCCCCATGAATTCTATCATCCCGCCGCGTGCGGAATTCGGCTCCCCAAGGTCGATGATGGCTACTCGGTCGCGATGATGATCGATAACTCCTCTGAGGGCCGTCATCATGGCAATCTTCTCCATTCCATCCAGATCGCACAGATACACCGAGTACTGCAATCGGTCCCCGTGGGACCGGACAACGTCGTAGACCTCTCGCCAACGCTTCGGATCGGAGATGTCGTAGGTCACGAGAAATCGGCGCCGGCTCATCGCGTGACGAAAGCCACGTACTCCGGGACCTCGTCCAGGAGATGGGCCCCGAGCAGACGCGCTTGGACCTCCAGGACGCGGCGGTAGGTGAGCTGGTACCCGAACACCGGGTGAGTGACCTCCATCGCCAACCGCCGCTCGTAGGCCGCTAGCACGGCCTTCCGACCGGCACTTGTCAGCGCCACGCCACCCGCCCGCACGACGAAGTCGGCTTCCGACACCTCGCCGTTGTTCACCAGCTGGATCATGACCGAGTTGGCGAGCAGCGGGCGGAACTCCTCTGCCATGTCGAGCGCCAGCGACGGCCGGCCGAACCGTGGCCGGTGGTAGAAGCCGAGGTACGGGTCGAAACCCACCGCCCAGCACGTCACGGTGAGGTCCTTGACGATCAGGCCGTAGAGGAACGACAGGAGGCAGTTCACCGCATCCGGCGGGGGCCTTCGACGCCGGCCCTCGAAGCTGAACGCGGCACCCGGCAACCGTTTGTCGGCCCGGAGCATGGTGGGCAGGGCCTGGAAGTACAGGCGTGCCGCGGCCCCCTCGATACCGAGGAGTGACGCCGGCGATTCGGCCGCCATCGCCTGGTCGGCCAGGCGCTTCAACGACGCCAGCACGCCGTCGTCGCGGTCACGGGTGTTGCGCCGAAGCAGCGTTCGTTGGTTCCGCACCTTGCCGGTGACCACTGCCCTGGCGATGTGCAGCCCACCGTGGCCGAGCGCGATGACCTGACGTCGCCGAAGCTCGACGTTCTTCGACGGCAAACCCGTCGCCATGCCCGAGAACCAGCCACCGTAGGAGAACCAGCACGTCGGGATGTCGTGCGCGAAGAGCTCCCGCAACGCCTGTGTGGTGACCTGGACGTTGCCGTACACGCAGAGCTGCGAGACGTCGAGCAGGCGAGCCGACGCCAGGTGGTCGCCTTTGCGGGTGATCGCCAGTCGGCCCTTGTCCTTCCCGATCCAGGCGCCTTGCTCGGACACGTACAGCGGTCGAGCCTGCGCATCTGCCGGCAGGAGGCGGCGCGGCGGTCGCGACGATCGGACGGCCAGGGCATTCACCTCGTCGGGCAGGCAGATACCGACAAGCGAACATCTCGGGCACTTCGGGCTGTCGACGAGTGGCGGCGGTGCCGTACCGCCGACGGCGACCGACCGTAGGTCGGCAAGGAGGTCCTGCGTCCGCTTGACCAACTCGTGGTCGAAGGTGACCTTCACCCGCTCGCGGGATTCGGCGAACCACAGGGCACCTTCGTCGCAGCGGTAGCCGTGCTCCCGCAGCAAAAGCGCCTGGACGCAGAGCTGCACCCGCTCGTGCTCCCATGCCCGGTGCTCGTTGTCGGGCGGCGACCCTCGCTTGGTGTCAACAGGGACGACCTTGCCGCCATCGCCCTCGAGGAGGTCGATCTTGGCCACCAGGCCGAGGGTTTCGGACGAGAGCTGAACGGAACGTGCCGCCTTGACCTCGCCCTCACCTGGGAGCGGCACCCGCCCGGCCGCCTCGTCGACCGCCCGATGATGCCACCGGCCCTCCACCGTGTAGAGGTTGTCGGCGAACTGGGCATCGACCCATTCGAGGAAAAAGAGGCGGGGGCAGTAGCTGAACTCGTTGACCATCCGGGCCGGCACGAGGTCGGGCATGACCGAGCCGGCGTCGGCGTCGATCGTGGTCATCGCTCGGCCAAGGCCGAGGTATCAGCCAGCACGGTCGGCGCACCGAAGGACCCATAGCCACCCTGATCCGTCCGCCGAATAGGGGACTCCAGGAGCAACGACACGCCCCGCGCCGCGAGCTTGCGACCGTCCGGGCGAGGACGGCTCGCGCCGGGCTTGCCGGCGATCGCGTGCCCGTGGCCGGCGAGGGAACTGTCGCCGACCAGCGAGAGGACCGACGACGACGCAGCGGGGAGGCGCCAGAGAGGCCAGCGGAAGCTTCCTTGCTTCCATGCGTCGGTGCATGCCGTGGTGCGGAGCCGCCGGCCGCGAGTGGCTACAGGGAAGTACGACAGGCCGAGGAACGCCAGCCAGTCGGCCCCTGGCACCCCCACCCGCTTATCCTTCGACACTGACGGGTCGTCGGCGCGGAGCGCGTAGATGCGCTCGCCCTGCGCGTCCCATCCGAACGTCTTGAGCTTTGATTTCCGCCCCCAGGGCCCGACGACCGCCTCGGCGACAAGATCCGGCGTCACTGCGTCCGCGAGCGTGCGCGCCATATCGAGAAACTGCTGCTGGCCGGCGGTGAAGTGAAGGTGGGTGGGCTTCGCATCGCCCTTTCCGGCGGCCGCGCCCTCCGCCACGAGGGCGGACCAGAGGGCGGAGTCCGCTCGCCGCCAGGGGTCCGCTGGCGTAACGGCCCACGCAGAGCGAACCGCGAGCGCCCAGTCGTGCAACTCCTGCGGTGACACCTTGACATCGGGTCGTTGCCGCCAGTTCAACGTCACACTCTCCGACATCCACCAACGACGGTCGGAGTCGACCACGTCGACGAGGTCGCCCGTCGACGCGACCCCGGCGACCAGCGCGGTGGGGACCAGATCGTCGGTCCAACGCAGCGTCGGTGAGCGCCCTGCTCGATCAAGGCACGCGAGAACCCCAAGGGCGGCCAGAAAGCCGACGGGGTTCGTCCCTTCCAATGCCGGCAGTGGCAGCTCGCCCTCAGCCATGTCGTCCACCTCCCTGTCGCTCCGCGCTGGCCCGATGGTCCGCGAGACGCAGAATCGCCTCGAGCCACGCCAGGCCGTACCAGCCGTAGCGCTCGTTGAGGCTCCAGAACCTCTCGGTCACGCCGGCATCAATTCGGTGCAGCCGGTGATCGCTGTCGCCGCACACTTCCACGCCGGCGACGTCGGCCGGGACCGAGACCGTCACAGGCTGCTGGTCGAGGGTCACCGGTACCGCCGGGCGGGCATGGCCGTGATGGCTTGCGACGAGATGAAGCACCAGCTCCCAGTCTGACGCGAGTGCTTTCAGCTCGTCGGCGTGTGCCATAAGGGACGCGCTCAACAATTCGTGGCGCGCCCGATCCGGGTAGCCGGCTCGGCGCTGGGCCTGCCGTCGCGCTGCGGCGCTGGTGCGACGCCCGTCAGACTTGGCCAAAAGGTCGCCCGGCGCCCGCCCGTCGACCAAGAGCTGCTGGAAACGAGGGTCGGCCTTACCGAGATCGTGCAAACGGCCCGCCAACGCTAGATCGCCGACCATGGCTGTTGGCAGGCCGCACTTTCCCGCCATAGCGCCGGCCCACTCCGCCACGTCGTCGAGGTGCTGCTTCAGAGTCACCGTCCGGCCGATGAACGAGCTGGTTTCGGGCTCGGAGTCCACCGTGTCGGACCGGTCCTCGTCCTCGTCCTCGTCCTCGTCCTCGTCCGGGATCGGGCTCGGCCAAGGGCCCTCGAGTACGAATGCCGACCCATCCGCACGGCGATGACAGTCGACAGTGACGGTAGGCAGCTCCGGGTCGGCGATCCGGAGCGCCGCGACGGCCTCGAACACGGCGTCGTCGGCGGTCGGTTCTGAGCGGTCTGCCAGCCAATCGGCAACGGCAGGCGACGCAAGCCACTCACCTATCTGGGCATTCCATGCCGCGACCCGGTCGGCCCCGTCGATGAGGTCGTCGGGTGTCGGCGGGTTCCGCACGAGGGATGGGACGAGACGCAGGATCAACCGCCCGCGGCGGCTCCGCTGCGACCGCGTTGCCAGGTCGGTGACGACCAGCCGTGACTGGGGATTCCAGCTGCTCCCCCGACCGACACCGCCGTAGGACGCGGGCACGACGATCGTGTCACCGGGGCGAAGGTCGCCGGCCCCCACGATTTCCGACTCGTCGTCGGCTCGCCACCGGACGGCCCTCCGATCCTCCGCTGGCACGCTCTGACGGCGCCGATCCGGATCGTCAGAGCGGCCGCCTTCGATGTCG
>JBPCMH010000485.1:0-14139 GCA_051002495.1 Acidimicrobiales bacterium | reverse complement strand
TTTCCCCGCACCGTGCATCAGGCCGACGAGTTGGCCACGATCCTGGCACCCCGCGGCGTCGACATGGCCGTCGATATAGAGGTGCCGACCGAAGTGGTGCTCGAACGTCTCGCCAGCCGTCGGGTGTGTCAGGTGTGCGGGGCCAACTACAGCGTGCAGTCGCCGCCCAAGTACGACTGGACGTGCGACTACTGCGGCGGCGAGGTGGTGCAGCGCTCGGATGACACCGAGGACGCCATCTTCCGACGTCTCAACCTGTACGAACAGGAGACGGCGCCGCTGATCGAGTGGTACTTGAGCCGCGACAAACTCATCACCGTCGACGGCATGGGCGACCCTGACGACGTGACCCAGCGGCTGGTGCGCTCCATCGATCGGCGCCGCAACCAGCACGATCTCTGATGCGCCGCACGCCTGACGAGTTGGCCAAGATGCGGCGCGCCGGCAAGGTGGTCGCCGAGATGCACGCCGTGTGTCGCGAGATCGCCAAGCCCGGCGTCACCACCGGCGACCTCGATGCCGCGGCCCGCGAGGTGCTCGATCGGCGTGGCGCCAAGTCGAACTTCCTTGGCTATGGCAACCCCCCATTCCCTGGGGTTATCTGCGCGTCGCCGAACTCGATGATCGTGCATGGCATCCCCGGCAAATACGTGCTGAGCGACGGCGACATCATCTCGATCGACTGCGGGGCGATCATCGAGGGCTACCACGGCGATGCTGCGTTCACGATGGGCATCGGCGAGATCTCTGACGACGCAACCCGCCTGCTCGAGGTGACCGAGGCCAGCCTGTGGGCGGGCATCGCGGTCATGGTCGACGGCAACCGGCTGCACGAGATCGGCCGAGCGGTGCAGGACGTGGCCGAGGCCGCCGATTTCCACGTGGTGCGCGAGTACGTCGGTCACGCCATCGGCACCTCGATGCACGAAGAGCCGCAGGTGCCGAACTACTGGCCGGGCAACGGCGGCCCGAAGCTGCGCTCGGGCATGGTTTTCGCCGTTGAGCCCATGGTGAACATCGGCACCAAGGAGACCGCGGTGCTGGCCGACGGCTGGAGTGTCGTGACCGCCGATGGTTCGCTGTCGGCCCACTTCGAGCACACCATCGCCGTCACCGACGACGGCCCGGAAGTCTTCACCCTCCCCTAAAGCTCGCGCCTGCTTTTGCGCGGTCGTCCCGGGCTGTGGACGCCACGCCCATGGACGCCAGGACGTCATGACGGTGAAACTCGCGCTGGGCGCGAGTTTCCCCGTCATGACGTGAAAAAGTCCAGGTCGCGCGCCAGTCCACTGGGCGCGCGAACGCCTGAGCGGAGCACGGCGAGCGTCCTCAGCCAGCACGACCCCCTCCCGTTGCCGAAGTCGGACCTCGCGCCTGAACTCCCGCTCAGGTCAGGGGATCGGGAAAGGGCTCAGCGGTCGCCTGGCGGAGATGCTCGGCGCGGGCGACGCCGTCCTCGACGAACTCGGCCGAGCAGGCGTCAGCGGCAACCCGACGCTCGAGCTCCGAGAGGAGTCCGTCAGCCAGCTTCACGAACTGCTCCCTCGTCTCGTTCACCGATGCCCCGGTCGGACCGGCGGCTCCGATGGTTCTGAAAAGGACCGACATCTTTCGGTTGACTGCCTTGTCGTGGAAGATCCGGCGCGAAAGCTCGGCCGATGTCGCCCACCACTCAGCCGCCTCCGACAGGTCGAGGAGTTCGTCCGTTGACCAGGCGCTGAGCCCGCCGGCAGCGCCGTGCAAGTCATCGAGCGCCCGCTTGACGATGGGGTGATGCCTGAGCTGCGTCTTGCGGTAGGAGATCGACCCGGTGACGATGTCGATGAGTTTGCGGGTGTCGTCCTCCGACAGGCCGACCTCCGCGGCAACTCCCGCCGGATCAGCCTCCATCCGACGGTTGAACCGCCGATCGAACATCGACCTCACCATGACCGTCTCGAACGACCGTCCGAAGATCATGACGCCCTCCGTCGCACCGCGGTGCGCCTTACCGCTAGCCCCCGAGTGCGAGGTTGCACGACGCCGTAACATAGCCGCCGACGGCATTGCACGCTGGCCCCTGGTTGCCTCGAGTGGCGGCATTGCAGCCCTTCTCTGCGAGCGAACCAAGGCCTTCGCAGAACCCGAGTTCGACCAACGGGGACTCTTGGCCAGCGGGTGACTGGATCGGCGCTCCGAGTGCTGGCCCTGCTAGAGCCAGCACTGCGAACGCTCCAGCCAACACCGTCGCAACTTGAACCTTCCATCTACTCGTTATATCCGCCTCCCAGCGATCGTGTCAACGTCAAAGTACGGCGGGGGGGGGGGTCTGTCAAGCGTGGGATGGTACGTGGGATCAGGTCTTCCGTGCTCAGCTGAGGATAGTGACCTCGCCGGTGGCGCCGTCGAGGCGGATGCGGGCGCCGTCGGGGATGCGGCGTGAGCCGTCGACGGTGCCGACAACCGCGGGAATGCCCATCTCGCGGGCGATGATGGCGGCGTGGCTGACGAAACTGCCGTGGTCGGTGACGATGCCGATCACTAGGTGGAGCATGGCGGTGAAGGCTTCGCTGGTGGACGGCACCACGAGCACGTCGCCGGGCTCGATCCGGTCGAGCTCATCAAACCCGGAGATCACCCTGGCCGTCCCCTCGACGGTACCGGTGTTCCCGGCGATGCCCTGGATCGTGCGGGCGTCGCCCGCGGCGGCGTCGAGTTGGCCGAGGATGCCCTCGATAGTGAAGCCGACCGCGCCCATCATGCGGGCCAGCGGCGGCGGGAGCTGATCGACGGGAGGCGGCGCGGGCGGGGGCGGGCCCAGGTAGCGAGGCGGACCAGCCGCGGTGAGGGCCTGCCGACGCGTGCGGCGCTCGGCGAGTGTGGCTTCGGTGGGTTCGGACCCGCCGGTCAGCAACCCGATGAGTTCGTCGACGGTGGCGTCGAGGGCGAGCTCGGGGTTGGAGAGCCTGCCCTCGTCGGCCAGGCGTCGTCCGGCGTCGAGCAGGGCGTAACGGAGGAGGCCGATGGCCGTGACGTCGCTGTAGAGGCCCCGCTCGTCGCGGAGTCGGTAGACGGCCCTGGCGTCGCCCAGCAGCTCGTCGAAGACCGGCTGCTGCTCAGCGGTGAGCTGCGATCGCAGGTTGGCGGCGAAGGCATCCGATCGGGTGCGAGCATCGTCGGTCGTCGGCTGGAGGGCGGCGGCGATCCGTCCGAGAAGGTGCTCGGGGCGTTCGAACTGGGTGGGCGACACCACGTCGAAGCCGTCGAGCAGCCGGGCGCCGACGGTGCGCACGTAGTCGTTCACCTCGGCTGAACGTGAGCGCAGCACCTCAAGGCGCTTGGCCGCGTCGCCGGCGCCCGTCAGGAGCGCCTGGGCCTCGGCGTCGCCGCGGATGGCCTCGATCACGGGTGCGAGCTCGTCGGAGGCGACGGCCGAGATCGGCGAGTACCCGTCGAGGACGGCCAGCAGCGACCGGGGGTCGGCGCCGAGCATGCCTGCGACCTGTACGGCGAAGTCGCCTACGGGGAAGAGGGCGGCGACGTTGAAACGGTGGTGCTGGTAACACATCTCGGTGGTGTGGGCGACGACAGCGCGCAACTGTTCGATGAAGCCAGCGGTGTCGAGTGTGGGCAGGTCGGCGTCGAAGAATTCCTGGTGACGGGCGATCGCCGCGGGCTTCCAGTTGGCGTCCCAGTCGGCCAGGTCGGCCAGCGCCTGCTTCGACTCGATCGCCGCGGCGGCGACGCCCGGCCGAACTCGGCGTGGATCTGCTCCTCGGTCGGCGGCCCGTCCGGACCAGGCATGTCGAAGGGCTGGGGCTGGTGGTAGGTGAAGCCGTTGACGATGCCCATCGCCAGGCGGTCTAGGAGGAGCCCATAGCGGGCGAACGTCTCGGTGAAGCCCCGATTGAAGCCCGGGGCGTAGATGCCGCTGATGGCGGCGGTCTGTGACACCGGGGCATGGGCCGAATCCTGCATCCAGGGCCCAGGCCCGGGCGGCTCCCACTCGATGGAAGGTTCGTTCACGGTCGACGTCATGGCGTCCCCAGTCGCTCAGCGTGTCGGGCCCGCCCCAACAAGTGGGGGGCAGCCTAACCCGGCCGGGTGCAACCGGTAAACGCCGTCTGTCCGATTGTTCGGGCGGGGAGACCGGGTGAGGGCCGGAGAGGCGGGGCGGGCGGGGAGACCGGGGCGCCTTTGTGCGGGTCGGGAGGCCGCGCTAGCATGTCCGTTCGGCCCGGTGACGGCTCGCGCCCTCGTGGCAGCGCAGAACGTCACCGTTCGGGTCACCAGATTCAAGCAGGTTTCCGTCGTCCCCGCTGGGACCGCATCGACACTGTCGAAGCGGCTCCGGCGGTCCAGGCCGATCATCAACGCCACAAGTGAGCGACCCATGAAAGTCCGTCCGAGCGTCAAACCCATGTGCGACAAGTGCAAGGTCATCCGCCGTCATGGCCGAGTGATGGTCATCTGCACGGCCAGCGCCCGTCACAAGCAGAGGCAGGGATAAACCAGGTATGGCCAGAATTGCCGGCGTCGATGTCCCCCGCGAGAAGCGGCTGGAGATCTCGCTCACCTACATCTTCGGGATCGGGCGCACCACCGCACAGAAGATCTGCGAGGCCACCGAGATCAACAAGGACACCCGTGTCCGCGATCTGACCGAGGAAGAGGTGACCCGGCTGCGCAGCTGGATCGACGAGCACCTCAAGGTCGAGGGTGACCTGCGTCGCGATGTCCAGAACGACATCAAGCGCAAGATGGAGATCGGCTCCTACCAGGGGATCCGCCACCGCCGGGGCCTGCCGGTCCGCGGCCAGCGCACCCACACCAACGCCCGCACCCGCAAGGGTCCCAAGAAGACCGTCGCCGGTAAGAAGAAGGTTCGCAAGTAATGGCCAAGCCCAAGCCAGGCGGACGGCGCCCCCGCCGCAAAGAGCGCAAGAACGTCACCTATGGGGTGGCGCACATCAAGAGCTCGTTCAACAACACGATCGTCTCCATCACCGACCAGGAGGGCAACGTCATCTCCTGGGCATCGGCCGGAGCCGTCGGGTTCAAAGGCTCCCGCAAGTCGACGCCTTATGCCGCGCAGCAGGCAGCCGAGAAGGCCGCCCGCGCCGCCATGGAGCATGGTCTCCGCAAGGTCGACGTGCTCGTGAAGGGCCCGGGCTCGGGCCGGGAGACGGCCATCAGGTCGCTCCAGAACTCCGGTATCGAGGTCGCCGGAATCAAAGACGTCACACCCATCCCCCATAACGGCTGCCGCCCGAAGAAGCGGCGCCGGGTCTGATCTGAGGTCTCTAGAGATGGCGCGTTATACCGGTCCCGTCTGCCGTTTGTGTCGGCGGGAGAAAATGAAGCTCTTCTTGAAGGGCCCCAAGTGCGACTCGATGAAGTGCCCGATCGAGCGCCGCCCCTACCCCCCGGGTGAGCACGGCCGCGACCGGCCGCGTGAGTCCGAGTACCAGATCCAGCTGCGCGAGAAGCAGAAGGCCCGCCGCATCTACGGCGTGCTCGAGAAGCAGTTCCGAAACATGTACAAAGAGGCCACCCGCCAGCAGGGCATCACCGGCGAAAACCTCCTCGTCATGCTTGAGTTGCGCCTCGACAACGTGGCGTTCCGCGCCGGATGGGGCTCCAGCCGCTCCCAAGCCCGCCAGTTGGTCCGCCACGGCCACGTCAAGGTCAATGGCCGGCGGGTGACCATTCCCAGTTACCGCGCCCGCAAGGGCGATGTCGTGTCGCTGGCCGAGAAGTCCCGCAGCATGATCGTGATCCGTCACAACCTCGACACCCTCGACCGGCAGATGCCTCCGTGGCTCGACACCGCGTCCGAAGGCAACGAGGTCACGGTCCGCGATCTCCCGCTGCGCGAACACATCGACGTGCCCGTGCGCGAGCAGCTCATCGTCGAGCTCTACTCCAAGTAGCCCCCCACCCCCTCGCTTAGGAGCCATTTCATGCTCATCATTCAGCGCCCCTCCGTTGAGCCGATCGGGGAGGAAGAGAACAACCGTCAGCGCGTCGCCGTCGGTCCGCTCGAGCCCGGTTTCGGCCACACCATCGGCAACTCGCTCCGCCGAGTGCTGCTGTCGTCGATTCCTGGCGCGGCTGTCACCCAGGTGCGGTTCGACGACTCGCTGCATGAGTTCGACACCCTGCCCGGGGTCAAGGAAGACGTCACCGACGTCATCCTGAACCTCAAGGACCTGGTCATCACCTGCGAGAGCGAGGAGCAGGTCACCCTGCGGCTCGACGTGCGCGGCCCGGCTGAGGTCACCGCGGCCGATATTCAACAGTCGGCCGAGGTCGAGATCCTCAACCCCGAGCTCCACATCGCCTCGCTCAACACCAAGGGTCGTCTGGCTCTCGACATCACCATCGAGCGCGGCCGTGGCTATGTGTCGGCTGATCGCAACAAGAAGAGTGCGACCATCGGCGTGATCCCGATCGACAGCATCTTCTCGCCTGTCCGCCGGGTCGCCTTCGCGGTTGAGCCCACGCGGGTCGAGCAGTCGACCGACTTCGACCGCTTGGTGTTCGACATCGAGACCGACGGTTCGATCTCGCCGCAGGAAGCCTTGGCCTCGGCCGGCGACACGCTGCGCAAACTGTCCGAGCTGATCGCCAACATGAGCGAGGACCCTCAGGGTCTTGAGCTCGGTGAGGTGGCCACCATCGGCACCGGGTCGCCCGACTTGGAGCTTCCGATCGAAGACCTCGACCTGTCCGAGCGTCCCCGCAACTGCCTCAAGCGCGCTCAGGTCAACACGATCGGCGAGCTCGTGCTGCGCACCGAGGACGACCTCCTGGCCATCACCAACTTCGGTCAGAAGTCGCTCGACGAGGTCATTGTCAAGCTTGACGAGCGCGGCCTGACGCTGCGCCGCAAGGGCGAGTAGGAGGACCCGTGCCCGGCACCCCGAGAAAGGGTCGTCGCTTCGGCGGCGGCGCGGCCCACCAGAAGGCCATGTTCGGCAACCTGTGCGCCTCGTTCATCGCGGCTGAGTACCTGGTGACCACCGAGGCCAAGGCCAAGGCCCTGCGCCCGGTCATCGAGAAGCTCGTCACCAAGGCCCGCAAGGGCGGCCTCTACCGCCAGCGTGACGTCATCGCGTTCATGCGCGACCGCGACATGGCCAACAAGCTGTTCACCGAGATCGGCCCTCGGTATGAGGACCGGCAGGGCGGCTACACCCGCATCCTCAAGCTCGGTCCCCGCCATGGCGACAACGCGCCCATGGCCCGTATCGAGTTCGTATAACCAAAGCGCAGGGGCTGGAGTGGGTTGAGCGGTGACCCTCTTCGACGACGTTCCCGACCAGGCCGACGACGACCCCGCGCCTGAGCGCGCTGAAGGCGCCGCGGACGGCCCGCACCGGCGCATCCGGATGACTGTGGCCTACGACGGCACCGGCTTCCACGGCTTCGCCGTCCAGGCCGGTCAGAAGACGGTGGCCGGCGCCATCATCGACGCGGCCAACACCGCGCTGCGCACGTCCGTCGACCTTCAATGCGCGGGCCGTACCGACCGGGGCGTGCACGCGAATGGCCAAGTGGTCCACCTCGACCTGCCGTTGGCCGACGTCGGCGACGATGCGCTCGATCTCGATCGCCTGCACCGGTCGCTCAACGCCATGCTGTCGCCGAAGATCGTCGTCCGCGACATCGACGAGGTCGACGACTCGTTCCACGCCCGCTTCTCGGCCACGGCGCGCCGCTATCGCTACACCGTTCTCAACCGGCCCGTCCCCGACCCGTTCCTTCGGGCCACGGCATGGCACATCGACGAGCCGCTCGACCTGCGGGCCATGCAGCAGGCGTGCGACCCGCTGATTGGCGAGCACGACTTCTCCTCGTTCTGCCGCCGCCCGAATGCCGAGGCGACCCTCGTCCGCCGCCTGCACGATGCCCGCTGGGTTGACCTGGGTGACGACGTCATCCAGTTCCGGGTCGAGGCCAACGCGTTCTGCCATCAGATGGTGCGCTCGCTGGTCGGGCTGCTCGTCGATGTCGGACGGGGTCGCACCAAGGCCGGCGATGTGGCCTGGATCATCCGCCGCCAGGATCGGCAAGCGGTCCCGAACATCGCCCCACCCCACGGGCTCTGCCTGTGGGAGGTCAGCTACGGGGACGGCCCAGACCGGTAGATTCCCGGGCATGAGCGAGCCTTTCACCGACCGCATCGACACCGGCGTTCCCCGCTGGCGGGAGGTCATCGAGATGCTCGGTGCGCTCCTCGTTGCCACCGCGACCGTCGGGCTGTTGGCTGGCGTACTCAATGCTTTCGTCTCCGATGGCGTCGGCGGTCTCGACGCGGCGGACCGGCTGAGCCTGCTGGCCAACGCGGCCAACCTCACCCTCTCGCTCATGCTGTTGATAGGAGTGGCGTGCGCGGTGCTGCCAAAGGTCGCACTCGGCGGACCGTCGTCGCCGCTGGCCAGGCCAATCGCCACGGTTGGCGCGCTGGTAGCGCTTCTTGTCGGCCTGCTGGCGGTCAGCGGCGTGCTGCTCGACCTCACCACCGGTGACGGGCGCTCTGGCGGCGCCAAACTGGTTCGCGTGATCTACCGCTTGGTGGCCCTGTCTCCGGCGGCGGTCGCGGTCTGGGTCGGCGCAGTGCTGCCCAGCTCGGCGGCGAGCGCGGCCGGCGCGGCCACCGGGGTCAGCGCACCAACTCCACCACGAACCCAGCCTCCCGAAGCGCGCTGACCGTTTCGAGGCGGTGCTCGGGGTCACGGGTCTCGAGCGTGAGCATCACCTCGACCTCATCGAGGGAGTGCACGCCAACCCGGTGGTGCTCGACCTCCAGCACGTTGAGCCCGATCCGTGCCACCGCCGCGGTGAGCGAGGCCAGCGAACCCGGCAGGTCGTCGAGCACCACTCGGAGCACGAGGTAGCGCCCTGCCGCGCTGAGCCCGTGGTCGATCAGCTTCATGAGCAGCAGCGGGTCGACGTTGCCGCCGCTCAGGATCGTCACCGCCGGACCACTGCCGGGGATCTTTCCGGCCAACAGCGCAGCGAGTCCGACCGCTCCGGCCGGTTCGACGACGGCCTTGGCTCGTTCGATCAGCAGGAGCAGGGCCTGGCTGATCTCCTCCTCGGTGACGGTGACGATGTCGTCGACGTAGGCCCGCACATGGGCCAGCGTCAGATCTGATACCGACTTGACCGCGATGCCGTCGGCCATCGTGTTGATGCGGTCGAGCACGACGGGCTTGCCCGCGTCGACGGCGGCCCGCATGGCGGCCGCGCCCTCGGCCTCGACACCGATCACCTTCACGTCTCGCCGGGTGTTGCCGAGAGCGGTGGCCACGCCGGCGATGAGCCCGCCCCCGCCGACCGGCACCACCACGACCTCGGCCTCGGTCGCCTCTTCGGCGATCTCGAGCCCGACGGTGCCCTGGCCGGCGATGACCAGCGGGTGGTCGAACGGGGGCACGTAGACCGCTCCGGTGGCGTCCGCGTACTCGCGGGCCGCGGCCATGCATTCGTCGACCACGTCACCTTCGAGCCGAACCGTTGCCCCGTATGAACGGGTGGCCTCCACCTTGGGAAGGGGAGCGTTCTTGGGCATGAAGATCGTCGACCGGCGGTCAGTCAGGGAGGCGGCCAACGCGACGCCCTGGGCATGGTTGCCAGCCGAGGCTGCCACCACCTCCGGCGTACCTTCCAGGCGGGAGATCAGGTTGTATGCCCCCCTGATCTTGTAGGACCCCGTCCGTTGCAAATACTCGGGCTTGAGGCACACCGGACGGCCGGCCAAGCGTCCCAACGAGTCGCTCCAGTCGAGCGGGGTGGGCCGGAGGACCCCCTTTAGGCGCGCTTGGGCGTCGCGGATGTCGGCCAGGCTGATCACCGCCGGCACCCTACTCCCAGCCCCGCTTTGGCCCGGCCCGTCAGCGCCGCTAGCCTGACCCACCGGCCCCGACGCGCCTTTGCGCGGCGGGCGTAGGGCCACCTAGACTGGCCCGTCTGATCTGGCACGCTCCACCTCCGGGGCGGCACTAGCAGGGCGACCGAAGGATCTCGCGTGCGAACGTTCACACCAAAGCCAACCGACATCGAGCGCGCCTGGCACGTCGTTGATGCCGACGGACTCGTGCTCGGCCGCATGGCCACCGAGATCGCCACCATCCTGCGAGGCAAGCACAAGCCGATCTTCACGCCGAACCTCGACGCGGGTGACTTCGTCGTCGTCGTGAACGCTGAGAAGGTTGTGCTCACGTCCGACAAGCTGCAGCAGAAGAAGCTGTACCACCACTCCGGCTACCCCGGCGGCCTGAAGTCGACGATCTATGCCGACTTCATGGCCAAGAAGCCAGAAGAGGTCATCCGGAAGGCCGTCAAGGGCATGCTGCCCAAGGGCCCACTCGGTCGCTCGATGATCCGCAAGCTCAAGGTCCACACCGGTCCCACCCACCCCCACCACGCCCAGCAGCCGCAGCCGCTTGACCTCAGCCGCGCCCGCCGGGTCGCGCAGTAAGAGGAGCACGAGTGCCCCAGCCGCTGAACCAGTCCACCGGTCGCCGCAAGGAGGCCGTCGCCCGCGTGCGTATTCGCCCTGGCAAGGGTGTGCTGACCATCAACAAGCGCACCTTCGAGGACTACTTCCCCTCGGCCACCCACCGCATGATCGTGACCGAGCCTCTGCGGGTCTGCGAGACCGAAGACGTCTACGACATCGACGTCACCATCCACGGTGGCGGTGTCTCCGGGCAGGCCGGCGCCCTTCGCCTCGGCATCGCCCGGGCCATGGTCGAGCTTGATCCCGAGCAGCGCGACTCCCTCAAGCGGGCTGGCTTCCTCACCCGAGACTCCCGTGTCAAGGAGTCGAAGAAGTACGGCCTCAAGAAGGCCCGCAAGGCTCCGCAGTACTCGAAGCGGTAGCCCGCTCCATGCGTCCGCGCTTCGGTACCGACGGGGTCCGAGGCGTCGCCAACGCCGAGCTCACCCCCCAGTTCGTCCTTGATCTTGGTCGGGTGGCGGCGCGCCTGCTCGGCGACGGCGGCTCCTTCCTGATCGGTCGCGACACCCGCCAATCCGGAGCGATGTTCGCGGCGGCCTTCGCCGCCGGTGCGGCGTCTTCGGGCGCTGCGGTCATCGATCTCGGGGTGCTCCCCACGCCCTGTGTGGCCTACCTAGCGGGGGTCCACGGTGCGCCGGCCGCGGTGATCTCGGCGTCCCACAACGCCTACGCGGACAACGGGGTGAAGCTGTTTGCCACCGGCGGTCAGAAGCTCACCGATGAGCAGGAAGCGGCGGTCGAGGCTGCGCTCGATGCGGTGCCGCAATCGAACGGACCGGTGGCCGGGCCAACGGCGGCAGATGTCGGCACGGTCAGCTCGGCCGAGCATCTGAGCCAGCTCTACGCCGCCCATCTGATTAGCGCGCTTGAAGGCCGCGACCTGTCGGGCCTGCGGGTCGTGCTCGACTGCGGCCATGGGGCGGCTTCCGCGCTGGCTGGCCCGGCGTTTGTCGCCGCCGGCGCTGACGTCACCGTGCTTAACGCGGATCCGGACGGCACGAACATCAACGCCGGGTGTGGGTCGACCGATCCGAGCGGGCTGCAGGAAGCGGTTCGCCGCGGGCACGCTCATCTGGGCATGGCTTTCGACGGCGATGCCGATCGGGTCGTCGCGGTCGACGCCGACGGCAACCTGGTTGATGGCGACCACATCATCGCGGTTGCGGCCATCGACCTGAAGGAACGGGGAGCGCTCGTCGACGACACCGTTGTTGTAACCGTCATGACCAACCTCGGCTTCCGTCTCGCCATGGAGCACCACGGCATCACCGTTGTGGAGACGCCAGTTGGCGATAAGCACGTGTTGCGCACCCTGCTCGAGCGCGGTTGGTCGGTCGGGGGAGAGCAGTCGGGGCACGTGATCTTCCCCCAGCACGCCACCACCGGCGACGGCATGCTGACCGGGCTGTTGTTGGCCGACGCGGTCAAGCGGGCCGGGCGTCCATTGGCCGATCTGGCCTCCTCAGCGATGACCCGTCTGCCGCAGGTGCTCAAGAACGTGAAGGTGGCTGAGCGCCGGGCCGACATCGCCGCCCTTCTGGCCGACGACATAGCGTCGGTTGAGGCCGAACTGGGTAGAACGGGCCGAGTGCTGATTCGCCCATCCGGCACCGAGCCGGTGGTACGGGTGATGGTCGAGGCCGCTTCGGAGCCGCTGGCTGAGCAGGCGGCTCAACGCCTGGCGGCTGCGGTGGAGCGGGTCGCCGGCGCTGAACCTCTGACCTGAACCTACGTAGACTCCAGTCCCACCGACCCCTCCCTGGGAGGCCCCTCATGTGCGGCATCATCGCGGTGCTCCGCCGCCGGAATGACCAGGACCCGCCTGATGGTGGCGACATCATCGGCGCTATCGACGAGGCGCTCGCTTCGCTCCGCGGCGACGCCGGACTCCATGACCGCCTTAGGTCGGCCGCGGAACGACTGGGGTCGGCTGACGCCGCGCTCCGGGGGGTACCCGGCGCGCGGGCGCTGCTGTCTGATGCCGACCTAGCCAGCGCGGTCGAAGCCAGGGCAACAGCGGTCGACGACCTCCTCCGGCAGATCGAGCGTGACCTGGATGCCGGTAAGGCTGACGTTGCCGCCGACGCCATCGAAGGGGTCAACGCCGCGTTGGTGCAAGCCAAGGACGCGCTCTGGGCCCTGTGGCGTGACCGCCTGCGGACAGGCATCGCGGTGCGCGATCTCGCCGGGCCGGAGGCGGGGCCAGCCGCGGTGGCTGGCTACCTCTCGGTGCAGTTGGCGTTGTCGGCCCTCGACCGGCTCGAGGTGCGCGGCCGCGACTCCGCCGGTCTGCACCTCTTGGTTGAGAATCCGGCCGTCGATTTGGACTCGCCGGAGGTGACCGCCGAGATCGATCGTCGGTCTGTGCCGTTGTTCACCATGGGAGCGGTCCGGCGCGTCGCCGGGCGGCTGAGCTTCGTCTACAAAGCAGCGGCCGAGATCGGGGAGTTGGGTGACAACACTGCGGCGTTGCGTTCGGCTATCCGCGACGACGACCTGCTCCGTCGTGCGCTGAGCGGCGACAACAGTGAGCTGACCGTGCTCGGTCACACCCGCTGGGCATCCGTCGGCATCATCAGCGAAGCCAACGCCCACCCCCTCAACAGCGAGGAGGACGCCGGCGAGGTCGGCCCGTATCTGGTGGCGGCACTGAACGGCGACGTCGACAACTACGCGGAGCTTCGGGCTGAGGCCGGCTTGCGGATCCCGTCAGACATCACCACCGACGCCAAGGTGATCCCAACCTTGGTATCTCGCCGTCAGCAGCACGGCAAGCCGCTCACCGATGCCTTCCGCGAGACGGTGGCCACCTTCGATGGCTCGGTCGCCATCGGTGCATCGTCGGCTGATGATCCGTCCACCCTTCACCTCGCGCTGCGGGGCAGCGGGCAGGCCCTGTATGTCGGTCTGGCCGACGACGCGTTCGTGGTGGCGAGCGAGCCGTACGGCGTTGTCGAGGTCACCGACACGTACCTGCGGATGGATGGCGAGTCGGCCACCGGACGCGACGGGTCGTCCGGCCAGGTCGTAGTGCTCGATCGCGACGGTGCCGGCGCGGTTGATGGCATCACCCGTATGGCCTACGACGGCACCGATCTTCCGGTGACCACCACCGATCTCACGACCGCGGAGATCACCACCCGCGACATCGATCGGAAGGGCTTCCCCCACTTCCTCCTGAAGGAGGTCTCTGAAGCGCCGCAGTCGATGCGCAAGACCCTCCGGGGCAAGGTCGTTGAGCGCGACGGACTGCTCGCGGTGGCGTTGCCGGATCAGACCGTGCCAGCCGGGTTGGCCGAGCGGCTGGCCGCGGGCGAGATCCGTCGGATCCTCGCCATCGGACAGGGCACCGCCGCGGTGGCTGGCCAGGCCTTGGCCGCCGTCTTCTCCGACGCTTTCTTCGGAAGCGGTGTGGTCGTGGAGGCCATCCCCGCCACAGAGCTCTCCGGGTTCGGCTTGGTCGACGACATGTCCGACACGTTGGTTGTCGCCATCAGCCAGTCCGGCACGACCACCGACACCAACCGCACGGTCGATCTGGTGCGCAGCCGCGGCGCGGCGATCATCGGCATCGTCAACCGGCGCAACAGCGATCTGGTCGAGAAGGCCCATGGTGTGCTGTACACCTC
>JBPCMH010000484.1:0-7997 GCA_051002495.1 Acidimicrobiales bacterium | reverse complement strand
GCCCTACCTCGGGTCCTCCGCCGCCTCCGGCAGCCCCGCCCGGGTTGTTGGCTTCGCCTGATCCTCAGCACCTGACCCCAAGGCTGCGATATACGTCGACGGTCGCCTTGGCCGCAGTGCTCCAATTGAACGTCGCAGCGTGGCGGCGACCGCGGTCGATCAGCTCCGATCGATGAGCAGGATCATCGGCCAATGCCTTGATGGCATCAGCTAACTCGCTCGGATCGCCGGCTGAGACCAGCACGGCCCCGTCGCCGAGCACCTCAGGCAGCGATGCCGCCCTGGTGGCGACAACAGCGGCACCCGCGGTCATGGCTTCAAGCGGCGGCAGCCCAAATCCCTCGTAGACCGAGGGGTAGGCCACAACGGTCGCGGCCGCGTACAGGCCGGGGATGTCGCCCGCATCGACGAAGCCAAGGGAGCGCACCCCGCTCGGCACGAGAGCTTCGTCTGCGACACGCCCGGCCAGCACCAGCGGCAGGCCAGCCTTCGCGCAAGCTGCAGCCAACGTCGGCACGTCCTTGCGCGGCTCGACCGTGCCCACATGGAGGACGAACTCCTCGGGCAGTGCGTGCTTGGAACGTACTGACGCACGTTCACGTTCGTCGACGATGCGAGCATTCGACGCGGGAGCTTCGTGGATGACCGAAGCGGCACGTCCCATGAGTGCAGCCACCCGCCCCGCGGTGAAGGCCGATACGGCGATCACCGCGTCGGCCTGCCGGATGGCTCGGCTCACCAACCGACGTTCCCCCGCACCCCGGTAGCGAGAAAAGGCCCATGGCACATCGAAGACGGCGAGGTCGTGAACGGTCGAGACCGTGGGAGCGCTCGACCGCCACGGGAGGTCAACGTCGAGGCCATGAATGAGCGCAGCCGGCCCCACCGGCCGCAGGCCTTCGATCGCTCGTCGGGCGCCGACGCACACCGGTCGGAGAATCGGATCGACGCCTTCGGGCAGTTCGGCCACCGCGTCCTCCTGGACCACGACCGAAAGCGGCGTGGTGATCTCGGCCCGCAGGGCGCGGACGATCTCTCGGATGTAGGTCGACACCCCGGCCCCGTCCGGGCGCAATGCCAGACCGATCAGGACGATTCGGGTATGAACGAGCTCACCACCCCGACCAGCAGCCAGAAATAGAAGTCCATGGGAAAGATCTCGAGGTACATGGCGACCAGCGAGGCGACGCCCGCGGCCACGATCATGGCGGCGGTGCCAGACGCGAACGCCGCGTCTGGCCCCTGTAGCGACGACACCCGAGCCCGCACGGAGCTGTATACCGCAAGCATCAGGAGCAGGAAGAGCCAGAGGCCGACCACCCCGAGCTCGTACAGGCTCTTGAAGTAATAGTTGTCGGGCTGATAGGTCTTCACGCCGCGGGCTACGGCCTTTTCCGCCGCGGCACCTGTCGAACCCAGACCGACCCCAGTGGGGTTGGCGAAGATGGCGCTCACGTTCTCCTGCCACCCACTGGTGCGCGCCTCGGTACTGCTACTGGAGAACGCCGGCGCGGCCACCTCAGCGGGCAAAAACAGCACCCCAACCAATGCCAGCGGGATAAGCAGTAGCAACACTCGGTACCGAGCGGCGCCGAGGAAGGCCACGCCGACGGCCACACCTAACCACGCCCCGCGAACGAAGGTGGACATCAGCCCTAATCCGAGCAGCGGCGAGGCGAAGATGAACACCCGACTGCGGAGCCGGTTCGGTTCTTCGAGCGTCACGGCTGTGCCCATGAGGATCACCAGCATGACGAAGAAGCCGAACCCAAACGGCTGGTTGAACGTCGAGAACGAGCGCACAAATCCCTTGGTGAAGCGAATGGTGTCGTTGTAAGGCCATCCCATGGCCGCCAGTCGGGCATGACCCATGGCCTGCTGCAGGACACCGAACCCAGCGGTGACGATGCCGACCGCGATCAGGATGGTGACGAGCAGGTCGCGTTCGTGCTCCGACAGCGGGCAGCGCCACACCGCCACCGCAGCCAGCAGATAGAAGAACCCGATCTTTAGACCAAACACGGCAGCCAAGCCGCCCGTGGCGAGCAGGCCCGAGATCGCGGCCACGGCGAACAGCGCCAGCGCGGCCGGTGCCCATCCCGGCCGAGTCCTATCGGCCGGTCCCCGAGCCTCGGCTGGCGACACGTAGGTACCGATCAAGGTCAGCAGGAGGAGCGCCTCCTTCCACCCGTTGACCGCACCAGGGAGCCCGGCGATGATCAGCAGTCCATCAAAGGGAACGAGCGCGGCGAGCAGGAGCAGGCCCCGCTGGGGACGGATCAGTACCGCACCGCCCACGGGCATCACGACGGCGAGCGCCACGGCGGCAAGCGGCATACCCAACAGGGCCAGCAGGAGCAGCAGCCCGTTGGCTCCGACCGCCAACGCCCAGCGTGGGTCGCGCACCGCGCTGAGGGTCGCTGCCATAGCGCCAGCCTAGGAGGCACAGGCGGTAGCCTCACGGCAACCGTATGGACATCTCCGAGCATTTCCGCGTGATCTGGCGCCACAAGTGGCGCATCCTGGCCGTGGCCGTCGCCATCGCCCTCGTCGTCTACTTGCGGAGTTCAACCTTGCCCGAGGTGTACGAGGCCCAGACCCTCCTGCAGGCCACTTCGGGCCGGGCCGCGGCCGGCGAATCCTTCACCCGTGACGACACACAGTTCTTGGGCCAAACCTATGCCGAGTTGGCCACGACTCGGCCGGTGATCGCGGCTGCCGTCCAGCGTTCTGGGCTCAGCCTGACCGTGCCGGATGCGCTCGACCTCGTGACCGCGGCGCGTTCTGGCGACGCCGGGTTCATCGTGGTGGCTGCCCACGGGTCCACCCCGAACGAGGCCGAACGACTGTCGCAGGCGGTCGCCAACGAGGTCAAGGATGTGGTCGCTCAGCAGCAGCGCGAGCGACTGAAAGACACACTCCGCGACCCCCAAGCCGAGGCCGACCAGCTCAACGCTCAGCTCCAATCGGCGGGGTTGACCGACTCCCAGCGAACCCAGCTCGAGTCGCGACGGGACCCGTTGGTGGCGACCATCACCGGGGCGCGGTTGCGCCCTCGCGACCGGGTCGAGTTGGTCGCACCAGCCCGCGCTCCACGCACGCCGGTGGCACCAACGCCAACGCGCGATGCCATCCTGGCCTTGCTCGCCGCGCTGGTGATCAACGCCGAGTTGTCGGTGCTGCTCGAGGCCATGAGCGGCCGCTTCTCGACCGACACCGCCGGAGAGGACATCACCCGGATCACCGGCCTGCCGATCCTGGCCGAGATCCCCCGGGGAAGCGGCGAGGACGTCATCGAGGCCTTCCGCACCCTCCGAACCAGCCTCATGTTTCTGTCCACCACCGAGCGGCTCCGCAGCCTGTCGGTGGCCAGCGTCGACCCGAACGCGGGCAAGACGTTCGTCGCGCTGAACCTAGCTCGCGAGACCGCCGCGCTCGATGTCGCGGTGGCGCTGGTCGACGGCGACCTTCGTCGGCCGCAGGTCCACGACCGGCTCAACCTCCCGCTCGCTCCCGGACTTACGGAGGCGCTGATGGGTGGCCGCGTCCCCGATGAGACCCTCAACAACGTCGAGGGCATGCGGGTCTTGACGGCTGGCTCGCCGGTGCCGGACCCCGCCGGACTGCTCGGCGGGCAGCCCTTCCAGGAAGTGCTCGACACGATGGTGTGGGCCGCACTGGTTGTCGTCGACACACCGGCTGGCAACCTGTTCGCCGATGCCGCCGCCATCGCCAGCCAATGCGACGCCACGATGATCGTCGTTGACGTGCGAGCGACCCGACGCCGGGATGTACGCGACCTGGTGAACCGGTTGCGACAGGTCAATGCCCAACCCATCGGGGTGGTTCTCAACCGGACTGAGTCGACAGGAAGGGCGGCCTACTACGCCCAGCGCGACAAGGGCCGGCTGGGGCGGAGCCGGAGCAGCGCCGCCAGCACGTGACCAAGGTTGCCATTGTCCACGAGCGGCTCACCGAGCTCGGGGGTGCGGAGCGGGTTGCCGAGCAGATGGCGCTCATCTGGCCAGACGCCACGATCCACACCGCCCTGCTCGATCGTTCGACCCTGCCGGACGGCATCGTCGGCCGCGAAGTCACCTCGACCTGGCTGCAGCGCCTCTACCGCCCGCGCGGCAACGCCGGGTACGCCCACTTGCTGCCGCTGCTGCCGTCGGCGATCGCCGGGATCGACCTCGACCACGCCGACCTGGTCGTCACCAGCCACTTCGCCTTCGCCAACCGCGTTCGGGTCAGACCAGGCGTGCCGGTCGTCTCCTACACCCACACACCGGCCCGGTGGCTGTGGGATGCCGAGATGCGCCGCTTCGAACAGGTCAACCCCCTGGCCAGAGCGGCGCTGGCTGCGTTCGCAGCAACCCAGCGTCGGGCCGACACCGCGGCCGCTCAGCGCCTCGCACGGGTTGTCGTCAACTCATCCTTTGTTGGGGATCGGGTGGCGCGGTGGTGGCAGCGCGAGTCGATCGTGATCCCGCCGCCGGTCGATGTGCACCGCTACACCCCCGGCACCGGGCCCCGTGACGATTTCTTCCTGCTGGCGGGACGGCTGGTTCCGTACAAGGAGCCGGCGGTCGCGGTGGCGGCGGCCCGGCTGGCCGGTGTCCGCCTCGTGGTGGCCGGCGACGGACGAAGCCTGGCTGACGCGAAAGCCGCGGCTGGCCCCGGGATCGAGATTCTCGGACCGGTCGACGGCGACACGCTGCTCGATCTGTTTCGCCGGTGCCGGGCGCTGGTCTTCCCGGGACGCGAGGACTTCGGCATCGTTCCGGTCGAGGCGATGGCGTGCGGCGCGCCGGTGTTGGCCCGCAACGTCGGGGGAGTTCGTGACTCCGTGGTCGACGGCGTGACGGGTCGGCTGTACGACGTTGGCGACAGCGACGACCACGTCGAGGTGCTCGCTCGCGAGATGGCCGCGTTCGACGATGCACCGTTTGACGCCCAGACGCTCCGGTCTCACGCAGAGCAGTTCGCGCCAGAGCACTTCAGAGATCGATTTCGAGAGGCCGCCGAGTGGACGCTGACGACCTAACGCCAGCGCCGGACGGTCAGGGCCGTCCGAAGGATCGCCCAGCCGACGACAACGACGGCATCTTCGGCAACACCACCGCGCTCGTCGTCGGGCGGCTCGGAATCGCCGCCTTCGGATGGGCTGGCACCGTCTTCATCGTCCGCGGGTTGAGCGTTGATGCCTTCGGCCGTTTCACCTTCATTTTCGGGTTTCTCGGGCTGCTGTCGATCATCACCGAGATGGGCATCGGTCGCGTCGCCATCGCCGGTGTGGCGGACGAGACCAGAGACCAGGCTCGGTTCGCCGGGGCCTATGTCGTGTTGCGATGTCTGCTCGGCATCGTTGGCTACGCGTTCGCCATGGCGTTCGTGGTTGTCGCCGGCTACGGCGCAATCGTCGTCGAGGCAACCGCATTGGCCGGCGTCGTCGTGCTCATCGCCACGCCGAGCAACGCGCTGGAAATTGGCTACCAGGTCCGCATGCGCATGCGACCGGTGGCGACGGCCGGCGTCGTTGCCCAGATCGCCCAGTTCGCACTGACCGCGGCGATCGCCGCCTCCGGCCGCGGCTCGCTGTTGATCTTCATGGTCCCCGCGATCCTCTACGCCGCGGTCGACCTGTTCCTGAAATGGCGCTGGGGACGCCATCTGATTCCGATCCAACTCTGCGTCGACCTCGCCGCATGGAAGGCCATGATCACCGAAGCCGTGCCACTCGCCATCGGCGGCGCGTTGGCCACCCTGTACTACCGGATCGACACGGTCATGCTGTCGAAGATGGACACCTTTGCCAGCGTGGCGGTGTACGGCGTGGCCTACAAGTTCATCGACATCGCCCACTACGTGCCCTCTTCACTGCACCGTGCGGTCATGTTTCCGATGGTCAAGCACTGGGATGGCGACCGCTCCCGGTTCCGTCAGACCCTGCGGCAGTCGTTCGCCTTGTTGATGCTCACGGGCAGCCTGCTGCTCGCGGAGTTCATGGTCTTCTCCACCGACGCGCTGGGCCTGCTGTACGGACGCCACTACGAGGCCGGCGGCGACGCAGCCCGCCTCGTCATGGGAGGAGAATTCTTCGTCTTCTTCACCATCCTCGCTTGGACCGCCTTGATCGCGATGGGCCGCAACAGGATCTACGCCTTCGCGGCGGGGACCGGCGTCGTGGTCAACGTTGGGCTCAACCTGTGGATGATCCCGGCGTTCAGCTACCAGGGTGCAGCCATCGCGACGTTGATCACCAACGCGGCGGTCTCCGCCATCATGTGGACGACCTTGGTGCGCTCATCCGGGCTCGGCGCGGTCGGCTTCGTCCGTCCGCTGCTCGCCATCCCCGCGGGCGGGTTGGCGATGGCAGCAGGTTTCGGTCTCAAGGTGGTAACGCCCTGGCCGGTGGCAGCCGCCCTGACCGCCGTCATCTTCATCGGCGCAGCCGAGGCCCTTCGGGTGGCCGGTCCCGGCGGACTTCGCAGCCTCATGACGACATCATGACGACCTCATGACCGGACCGCGTCTACTCGCCATCTCCCACACTGGGCTGTGGTCCGGGGCCGAGCGCGTCCTCCTCCGGACGGTCGCCGCCGCGGCCGACCGCGGCTGGGAGGTGACCGTGGCCTGCCCCGATGGGCCCTCTGCTGATCGGCTAGCGACGGCAGGGATGACGTTGGTCGGCCTGCCGGAGCTCAAGCTCCCGTCGGGGCCACGGCCGCTGGCCATCGGTCGGCTCGCGACCCGCTGGCTCCGATCGGCACCCCGCATCCGGCACTTTGCCGCCAGCGCGGATGTGGTGCTGGTCAACGGACTGCTGGGCCTTCCGCCGGTCCGCCTGGCTCGGCCGAAGGCACCGGTGGCCTGGCTGGTGCACGACTCGATCCATCGAAGCGAATGGGTGGCGCTGCTGCGGTTGGTGAGAAGCGTCGTCGACCTCGGCGTGCCGGTGTCAGAAGCCGTGGCCGGCGCGCTTCGCGACGCGGGCATCCGAACCCAGGTGGTGCACAACGGCACCGACTGGCCCGTCGAGCCGGCCACTCCCGATCCAGCCACCACGATCATCGGGTGCGCCGCCCTGCTCACGGAGTGGAAGGGACAGGCCGTGCTGCTCGAGGCGGTGAGCCGCATGCGGCACCGCGAGGTCGTCGTCGATCTGATGGGCGAGCGGTTCCCGAAATCGCCCGATGGCGCTTATGCCGACGCGCTCGAGGAGCGCGCCGCGCAACCCGACCTGGTTGGCCGGGTTCGCATGCCGGGCTTCGTCGACCAGCCCCAGGCGCGGATGCGCACCTGGACCATCGCCACCTCGCCCAGCATCGAACCGGAGGCCTGCCCGCTGGGCGTGCTCGAGGCCATGAGCCTCGGCCTTGCCGTGGTCGGAACCGACCACGGCGGAACACCCGAGGTGCTCGGCTCAACCGGCGTCCTGGTTCCCCCTCGCGATCCTGACGCGCTGGCCCACGCGTTGGACCGCCTCATCGATGACGAGGCGGCCCGGATATCGCTCGGTGCGGCGGCGCGAGATCGCATCGCCGCCGAGTTCACGTTGGCCGGTCAGACGGCCGAACTACTCGACGTCTTGGCCGAGTTGGCCCGCCGCTGAGTCGGCTCAGGCTTCGACGGGCTTGCGCCCGGCCCGCTTGAGGGCAAGGCCGATGCCAACGGCACCAAAGCCGAGGATGCTGAGCCCCACGACGTCACCACCGGTGACGGCGAGGCCCCGCTCCACCTGGACACCCGCAACTTCGGTGGCCCGACCGGTGTCGTTATTCTGGACTGTGGGCGGCGGAGTACCGACATAGCTGGTCTGAGCGGCAACGGGCGCGGCCGACAGCAACAGAGCAGCAGCGACTCCAGCGCCAGCAAGCATGCGTCGTGCGTTCATTTCTACGTCCTCCAGGGTGGTGTTCCTGCACCACCGTAGTCTCACCGAGCGTGTCTATGCAAGCACTGAATGTCACACAGGGTGGTTTACCACTTCACCG
>JBPCMH010000483.1:0-4729 GCA_051002495.1 Acidimicrobiales bacterium | reverse complement strand
GAGTGGGTGCTCAACGGCACCAAGGCTTGGATCACCAACGGCGGCATCGCCCATCTGCACGTCGTGGTGGCCACCGTTGATCCGGAGCTTCGCTCGCGCGGCCAGGCCAGCTTCGTCGTTCCGGAGGGCACTAAGGGACTGTCGCAGGGCCAGAAGTACAAGAAGCACGGCATTCGTGCCTCACACACTGCTGAGGTTGTGCTCGACGACGTGCGGGTGCCGGGGAACTGCTTGCTCGGCGGCAAGGAGAAGCTCGACGCCAAACTGGCCCGAGCCAGCGAGGCAGGCCACTCGGGCGACGCGCAGCCGGCGATGAAGACCTTCGAGTCAACCCGTCCCGCCGTGGGCGCCATGGCCGTCGGCATTGCCCGAGCCGCGTATGAGTACTCACTGGAGTACGCCAAGGAGCGCGTGGCCTTCGGCAAGCCGATCATCGAGAATCAGTCGATCGCCTTCATGCTCGCTGACATGATCACCGAGATCGACGCCGCCCGACTGCTCGTGTGGCGGGCGGCGTGGCTGGCCAACAACGGCGGCTACACCAACGCCGAGGGTTCGATGTCGAAGCTCAAGGCCGGCCGGGTCGCGGTGTGGACCACCGAGCGCGCCATCCAGATCCTCGGCGGCTACGGCTACACCCGCGAGTACCCCGTCGAGCGCTGGCACCGCGACGCGAAGATCTACGACATCTTCGAGGGCACCGAGCAGATCCAACAGCTGGTGATCGCCCGGGCCATCTCCGGCTTGCGAATTGAGTAGTCTGACCAGGGCTTTTGTGGATCTGGACGAGGCGCCGGCTCCCGTAGGAGTCGGTTGGCTGGGGTCAGGGGCGTCACCGACGATGAGATCCGTCATGCCACCGACCACCCGCTCGTGGTGTCGGCCTCGATCCCGACGGCGACCCGCCCAAGCAATTTGGTCATCGGACCTGACCCTGCCGGCAACCTTCTCGAGGTGATCGTGCTCGCGCTGGCCGACGAACGGCTTCGAAACCTCGACCCGAGCATCAGCGAGAAGAGGATATTGCGATGAAGCCAAACACGTTCATTCTGTACATCGTCACCGCCTGCACGCTCGTCGCAGTCGGCCTCGTGCTCGGTGCGGGCAAGTCCAGCGAAGACACCTCGCTCGCCAATAAGCGAAGGATGAGGTAGTCCATTAGGCGACGACGATGGCCCGCACCTCTGGCGGCTTCGTCTTCGAAGCAACGTCCCTGCCAACAACACCCGGACCATCATCTCCCGGGCACCGACACCCGGCGCCATTACATGTTCCGGCCCTGACCACGAGTTGCCAGTCCAGGAAGGCAAGAACGTCGGCGGTTGCGATCTGTGCGGGGCTCCGTGTTCAGACGACGGTCAGCTCGAGCCCAGGAGCGAGGGCGTGTAGATCATCGGGGTCGGACGTGATCACGCGCTGGTCGGCCCGCCGGGCGCAGATCACGACGTGGGCATCAACGACGTCGGTGCTCTCGCTCGCGGCGAGTAGCCGTCCGATGTTGGTGGCATCCACCCGGTCGAGTTCTCGGACGGTCGTGGTCGGCTGCCGGATGAGCCGGGCGAGCCGAACCTGGCGCTCAGGCCGTCTGATGGCTTGAGCGAGGGCCGAGGCGGGCACGGTTACCGGCGCCTTGGTCTCGGCCGCTCGGGCCAAGAGGGCAATCACGCGTCGGTCGTTGCGGTCGAGCGCTATGAGCCCGCCGGCGTCGAATGTCACGCCAGCCATCAGGCAGCTGAGTGCTGATTGCGAGGCCCGGAGAGCAGCTGATCGGCCCACGCGCGCTCGTCGTCGGTAAGTGGGCCGCCTGTCTCGCGAAGTGCTTGAGCGAGCATCGCTCCCCATCCGGCAACGTCATCGAGCGCGACCGACACAGCATGCTGCACGAACCCGGAGACACTCGCCGCGGAGCCGGCGTCAACGAGTGCATGGATCTGATCGACCTGCACTTCTTCGAGGGTGACGGTGACCTTCCGCTTTGCCATACCACATACCATACTGTCGACAGCGGGCACCGCCAGCGCCGACGCGGGCTCTGGTGGCGAGGTGGGTTGGCCGGGCTGTCGTTGCGCGAGCTGGGGATGGAACCCTGAGGGCAGCATCGCCCGGAACCGAACCCCGGATCCGAACGTGGCGGCCATGCGCTGGAAGTCGCGGTCGGCGAGGGCCTCAAGGAAGACACCACCGACTGACCGACCTGGGGGTCGGCACGAGGCAGTTGTCAGCTGCCCGATGCCAACGCCGCCGCCCGTGCGCGCTCGAAGCTTGCTCGAAGCTTGCTCGAAGCGACGCGGCGAGTGCGTGCGAGTTGAGGTCGGTGATCACCTTGTCGATTGCGGCGAGCGCTTCGTCCGCATGCTGCGCGGCGTCGAGTCCGCCGAGCTCGGCGGCGTCGATGAGCGTCCTCCACAGCTGCGTGGGTGATCCCAGGTCGCGGGCCTCCTTCAAGGCCTGCTTCATCTCGACGCGAGCCTCGTGGCCGGCCGCCAGGTTCTCCCGCTCTGGGTCCGGGTCGGGATGGTGGACCTCGAAGGGCCGGGAACACACGCCATACGTTGCCGCCGGCTGGTGCAGACGGACGAAGGGATAGGCGTCGTTCCAGTGTCCCCCCGGTCGGTGCCGGCGGTCGACCAGGACCACCTCGGCATCGGACTGCTCCAGCATCGTGTCGGTGAACGACATGCCGGATGCGCCGGCGCCGATCACCAAATAGTCGGTGTCGATCGTTGTCACTGTTTCTCCCCCGCAATGCGCTCAGACAGTGCAACAGCAGCCTAACTAGCGCCTCCCAACCGCGTCTGTGTCAAGAGCCACACAAGGCTGACTTGTTCGAAAGTCAGGTGGCGGCCGGCAGGCCGTGGAACGCGGCGTGACTGTCGGAGAAGAGCGTGCTACTCGTCCTCGAGGGCTCGGATTATGGGACGCCTCATCGGTGCGTCCTGATCCGGTACTTGGAAACCATCAGGGAGACGTACCCAATAACTTGTGGACGTGCACGCGAACGAGACGCTGCTGCGGGACGGCGCGTGGTGAACGAAGGGGGCAGCATCTCGACGAGCGCCAAGTCGCCGTGTTCGAGTTCGGCGGTGAGGGCAAGGTCGATACCGCGACCTTCATCTATGAGGACCCTGACGCCTACGACGCCTTCTGGGCTGACTGACTACCACCGTCTCCGGTCGGTGGGCACCGCGACGAAGCGGTCACCGGAATCCTGGACATCGACCTCTCAGCGATGGTGGCGTACTTCGAGCCCGGCGAGGTTCGCGAACGCCGTCTCATCCGCAGTGACGACTGTTCGGCGAGATGCCTTTGCCGTCGCTGCGATCAGCAGATCGTGCGCACCACGGGGCTTACCCTGGCGGCGCACTTCCGCAAGCAGCTCCGCATGCGCCTCAGCGACCTCGAGGTCGTAGTCCACGACGGGAACGGCTGCGAGCACATCCGTGATGAAGGCCGTGCGCTCGGCCCGCGCCCTTCCGCTGACCAGCAGGGAGCCAACTCGCAGCTCGGCGACGGTGATCACCGCGAGGGCGACGTCATCGTCATCGGCGATCACCTCGTCGAGGCCATCGCCGGAACGGTCAGCGTCGATGAGAAACGTTGTGTCGAGCAGGAGGCGACTCAGGAGCGGACCTCGATCTCAACCAACCCGCGGATCGCGGACAGCTCCTGCGCCCATTTCGCGTCGCGTGGATGACGACGAAGCAAGGCCTTCGCATCAGCCCCGAGCCCGGGCTTCGCCGGTTCGAGGTGAGCGATGGGTTTCCCGCGGCGCACGACGGTGAAGTGCGCACCCCGGTGCTCGACGGCGTCCAACAGGTCTGCGAAGTTGCGGGCTGCTTCGGTAGCGCTCACCTCAGGCATGCGGATCAGATTATCAGATAATAGCTAGTAGGGACACCCGTTTTCCAGGCCAACAGACGGGCGCCTGACCGCCAGCCAGCTCCCCTGCTGCACCTGTGGTGGCTACACTCGTAGTCACAACTGAAGGAGGTCGGTCCGTGCGCCATGTCGGAGTTCGTGAGTTCAAAGACCAGGCAACGTCAATGATGAATGCAGGCGAGACCCTCGTGATCGAGCGCCATGGCAAGCCCATCGGCTTCTTCGTTCCCGTTGACGCCAAGGACCGCAAGCGGGGTCGATCTGCGCTCGGCCGGCTGGGCCGAGCGGTTGACAAAGTCCTCGCCGAGACCGCGCTCGACGAGGACAAGCTCGCAGAGGAACTGTCGGGTAACCGTCGCCGTTGATGCGGATGGTTGTCGACACCAACGTCCTTGTTGGCGATCTGCTGCGCGCCCCAGGCCGAAAACGAGTCTCTGACGAGCGGCTGGACCTCTTCCTCCCTGAGCAGATGTGGGCCGAGGCGCAAGTGGAACTTCCTCGTCGGGTAGCGGCATTCGCCGGACGACACAAGCTGTCCACCGAAACAAGCAGCGAGCTTCTCGACACGCTCCTGGATGCAATCAGAACCAACGTGGCCATCGTCGACGAGGCGGTCTGTGCCGCATACGAAGACGAAGCACGCGCCCGCGCCGTCCGGGACACGGACGACTGGCCCCTTGTTGCGTGCGCGCTCGCCCTCGACGCCGCGATCTGGACTCACGACGGAGACCTGCTCGGAACCGGAGTGGCAACGTGGACCACAACGACACTCCAGGGCTGGCTCGACCGCTACCCGACCATCAAGTAGCAAAGAACGCTCACTCCAAATCTCGGATCAAGAGCCGGACAT
>JBPCMH010000482.1:0-4424 GCA_051002495.1 Acidimicrobiales bacterium | reverse complement strand
CCCCTGAGGGTCGTCGCACCTACGGTGAGATGGCTGATCGGGTCCTCCGCCTGTGCCGGGTGCTGGTTGACGACCTGGGGGTGCAGCCGGGTGACCGGGTGGCCAGCTTTGCCTTCAACTCGGCCCGCCATGTCGAGCTGTACTGGGCGGTGCCGCTCGTGGGGGCTGTGCTCCACACCGTCAACGTGCGGCTCTTCGACGAACAGATCGCCTACATCGTCAACCACGCCGAGGACCGGGTCGTGTTTGTCGACGGCGAGTTGGTCGAGCGTCTGGCCGAGGTCGCCCCGCAGTTCACCACGGTGAAGGCGTACGTGCGGATGGGCGGCGATGCCGACGACGAACGGCTCCCCGATCTGGCCGACTACGAGGCGCTCGTCGCGGCCGCCACGCCGGCCTCGACGCTCCCCGACGTCGACGAAGACGACGCGCTCGGCCTGTGCTACACCTCGGGCACCACCGGCATGCCGAAGGGCGTGCTGTACTCCCACCGAGGCACCTGGCTGCACGCCATGGCCGCGTGCATGGCTGACCACATTGGCTTGCGCGAGTCCGATCGGGTGTTCCCGGTCGTGCCACTGTTCCACGCATGCGGTTGGGGGTTGCCATATGCCGCTCCCTTCACCGGTGCTGAACTGGTGCTGCATGGCTCGGACAGCTCGCCGGAGTACTTGGCCAAGGTGATCCAGGACGAGCGGGTCACCATCTCCGCGGGCGTCCCCACCATTTGGAAGAGCCTCCTTCCGTTGGCCCGCGCCGGCCAGGCCGATCTCAGTTCGCTGCGCCTCGTCTTCGTCGGCGGATCGGCCTCGCCGCGTGCGCTCATCGAGGCCTACCACGACATGGACGTCGACTACCTCCAGGTGTGGGGCATGACCGAGACCGGGCCGCTGGCCTGTGCCAGCCGTCCCCGCCGCCGCCACCGCGGTCTCGACCGTGACGCCCTGATGGATCTCCGCGAACGGACCGGCACGATCTTTGCTGGGCTCGAGGCCCGCCTCGTCGCCGAGGATGGCTCGATCGCCGAGTGGGACGGGGCGAGCGTCGGCGAGCTCGAAGTACGCGGCCCCTGGATCGCGTCGGAGTATTACAACGATCCGTCGAGCAGCGGGAAGTTCAACAACGGCTGGCTTCGCACCGGCGACATGGCGTCGATGGAGCACGACGGCTACTTCCGCATCGTCGATCGGGCCAAGGACCTGGTGAAGTCCGGGGGCGAGTGGATCTCGTCGGTTGAGCTCGAGGGTCACCTGCTGGGCCATCCAGAGATCGCCGACGCGGCCGTGGTGGGCGTGGCATCCAAGAAGTGGGACGAGCGTCCGGTGGCCGTGGTGGTCGCCGCGGATGCGAGCCGGCCGCCCACGCTGGAATCCGTCCGGGAGTTCCTGTCCGACCGGGTGGCGAAGTGGTGGCTGCCCGACGAGGTCGTCGTCGTCGACGAGATCCCCAAGACCAGCGTGGGCAAGCTCGACAAAAAGGTGCTGCGTGATCAGCTCGCTCACATGGAGTTGCCTTGACGACCCCCACGAGCTTGATCACCCCCCAACGAGCCTGATCATCCCCCAACGACAAGGACCGTGCCGATGGTGACCGAACACAACTACCGAACCTTCGATGTCGCCGTGGCTGGCGGTTCTCTGCGCGTCGCCAGTTGGGGTGAGGGCCCGGTGATCCTGGCCGCCCACGGCATCACCGCCAACCATCGCAGCTGGCCTGCCGTGGCCGCCCGGCTAGACGGCTACACCTTGGTTGCGCCTGACCTGCGTGGGCGCGGCGGGAGCGCCGGGCTTCCCGGTCCTTTCGGCATGGGTGCTCACGCCGATGACCTCGCCGCCGTTCTCGACCATCTCGATGTGGAGAAGACCGTCATCGCCGGTCACTCCATGGGCGCGTTCGTGTCGACGGTCATGGCCCAGCGTCATGGCGATCGGCTCACCGGGGTCGTTCTCATCGACGGCGGGGTACCGCTGGCCGTCCCGCAAGGCCTCACCACTGACCAGTTGCTGCAGGCGGTCATCGGTCCAGCCATGGATCGACTGGCCATGACTTTCGAGACGCGGGATGCGTACCGAGACTTCTGGAAGGCCCACCCCGCGTTCACCGACGAAGGAGCGTGGAGCGAACTGGTCGAGGCATACGTCGACTACGACCTCGTCGGCGAAGAAGGGGCATACCGTTCCGGCGTCGCAGTGGATGCGATCAGGGCCGACACCGAAGACACGTTGGTCGACGACACGGTGGCCACCGCCTTCGACAAGTTGGCCCATCCCACCACCCTGCTCTGGGCACCGCGAGGTCTGCTCAACCAAACCCCGGGGCTGTACCCCGAGCAGGTCATCACCGAGATGACAGCGGGTCGGGAAAACATCACGCCCGTGCTGGTCGACGACGTCAACCACTACACGATCACCATGATCGATCGAGGCGCGGCAGCCACGGCTGGCGCAATCCGGGCCATGGCAGAGGCAACCCTCGCCATCTGAGCAAAGATGCGGGCATGACGATCACGTACGACGACGACATCGATGCGGTGGACTGGGTGCGGGCTAAAGCCGATCTGGCCGCCGACGAGTTCGACAACGGTCGCACGCCCGAGGCGTTGCGCCGGTCATTCGCGGCGTCGACCGAGGTGCGGTTCGCGTACGACGGCGATCACTGTGTCGGCATGGCCCGCCTGCTTTCCGATGGCGTGTGCAACGCCTACTTGATCGACGTATGGACCCATTCCGGTCGCCGCCGTCAGGGCATCGGCTCCGCCATCGTTTCAGCTTTGCTCGAGCGCGTTCCCGGCCAGCACGTCGGGCTGCAAACCGATGACCGCGGTGACTTCTATGGCTCCCTCGGGTTCAAGGTCCAGCCGGAGTTCTTTGGCCACGTCGTCGGCCGATGGCTCGACAACGACGCCAACCATTGACGCCACCGATGACCGCCGGCCCGAGTCAGGCGTCGGCTGCTATCCGGTGAGCAGGCCGTTGTCGAGGTCGCCAGCCTCGAGCGCGGCAACCAGCCGGTCGAGCGCCTCGGGGACGCCCTTGGGGTCGATCGGCTTTGGCACGTGAACGGCGTCACCCGAGTGAGCGAAGAGTGTGCCGAGCACGGCCAATCGGGCCCTGGCCGCATTTCGCTGCGCCACGCTGACCTTCGACAGCAGCAGGACCCGGGCGAGCAGTTCGAGCGAGGCATGGAGTACAAACGAGTCGGCCTCGGCTGCCTTCGGTTGAGCGAGCAGCGCCCCGGTCGCGACGGCGAGCCGCTCGTCGCTCCAGTTGTCGACACCGGCGGCCGACATCGCGGCGGTCGGAATCGGCTCACTCTGGGCTGGCCAGGTACGACTCGGTCAACCATCCCCGGATCTCGTCGTCGATGTCGTCAGGGCCGGTGATGTTGGCGACATGGTGGTACCGGCCGTGCCAGGCCTCGACCTTGCGCACGATGGTCGGATGCGACACCGGTCGATCGAGGCTGAACGACAGCGCCACCCACTTGGTCTTGGGCCGCAGCTGGGCGAACGATCGGGCGCGCTTGAGAAAGATGCCAACCGAGACCGGCTCGACGTGCACCGGACCAACGGTGTCGAGGTGAGCCCACGCGGGCATCAGAACAGCACCGGCGTGGTTGGCTCCATGCCCCGGAGTGCGTCGTAGTCGACCTCACGCCACACCACGCCGCGCGCTTCGGCCATCACCTTGGCTTGGGGCTTGATCGACTGCGCGACGAACATGCCGCGGACGGGGCGCAGGCGCGGGTCGAGGTCGAGGCGCTCCAGGTAGCGGGCCAGTTGCTCGACGCCGTCGATGTCGCCGCGCCGCTTGATCTCGACCGCCCACACCGTGCCATCGGCGGCTCGGCAGAGGAGGTCGACCGGTCCGATGTCGGTCGGATACTCGCGGCGGATCAACTCGAGATCGTCGCCGAGCACCTTGACCTGCTCGGCCAGCAGCTCCTGCAGGTGCGCCTCGACGCCATCCTTCTGCAGCCCGGGGTCGACGCCGAGCTCGAAGCTGGTGTCGACGTGCACCTCCAGGATGGAGATGATGAGCTCTTCGCCGGTCTTGTTGCGCACGACCCATCGGGTCGGATCGGCGTCGACCAGGGTGCACGGAGGGCTCATCCAGTTCAGCGGCTTGTAAGCCCGGTCATCGGCGTGGATGGAGACCGACCCGTCGGCCTTCACCATGATGAGCCGGTCGGCTTCGGGCAGATGAGCGGTCAGCCGTCCGACATAGTCGACCCGGCACCGGGCAATGACCAACCGCATGGGGCGGACCCTATCGGCTGGTCAGCAGGGCGGGATCAGGGTGGCTGCGGTGGGGCCATGACCCGCCGAGCGTCCATGGAGGTGGAGACCCGGGCGGATACCCAGCGGCGACGCTCAGCCGTCGACGGTGGCCGAGGCCGCCGCGACGGCCTGCTGGTAGCGAGGG